>CAZJJQ010000628.1:0-2760 GCA_964546345.1 uncultured Planctomycetales bacterium | reverse complement strand
GTCCCGAACCGGGCCCGCGCGGCCGCGGAGCCCGGCTCGAGCACGTCGATGGGCAGGTACGCGCGCGTGCGCCGGAGGCGGTCGCGCAGGCGCGGCCCGATCGGCCAGACCGGGCCCGAGAGGGCGGTGAGGCGGCGCATGATCAGGAGAACAGGGGGCCGGTCTTCGGCGCGGGGAGGATCGCGTCGGGCGCGACGGGCAGCGGGGCGTTCAGGAGGGCGGCGCTGCGGCGGATGCGCGTGAAGACGATCAGGTTGAGGAAGTGCATGCCCCCGAGCACGAGGAGCACGAACCCGACCTTCGTGGCGAGCGCCTCCATCGCCTGGTCGGGGGCCTCCACCCGCATGCCGACCTTGAGGTTCAGGCACACGTAGCCGAGGTTGATCAGGTAGAAGCCGACGACGAGCAGGTGGTTCACGCTGCGCGCCAGCGCCTCGTTCCCGCGGAAGACGTCCACGAGGAAGATGGCGCCGTTGCGCGACAGGGTGTGCGCCACCCAGATCGTGAGCGCCACGGACACCGCGACGTAGATCAGGTAGGTGAAGAAGAGCGCGTTCATGGCAGACCTCCGGTAGGGCCGAGGACGGGGGAGACGACGCCGCACGACGCGACGGGCGTCGGCGGGGACCGGGGCGGGGGCGCCCCGAGGCACGCGTTCGCAGCGCGGCGCCCCGTCGACCGGGGCCGTTCCCTCACCCGGGAGCGGCCCCCACCGGGCGGGGCTCCGAGTTGAACGTGTTCAACTACGAGGAGGATAGACCCGTCGCGTGGCCCCGTCCACGAAAATCTTGAACGCGTTCAACTGTGGGGCGGGGCCCCGGTCGTCCGGGGGAGGCGGGGGGCGGCGGGGGGCGGCGGGGGGAGGGGAGCTAGACGCGCGTGCGCAGCTGGGCCGCGGCGGCCTCCGCGGTGGGGGCCTCGAAGGCCTCGCCCCGGCGCAGGTCCTTGCCGTGGACGGTGCCGCCCGGGTCGAGCGTCAGCGCGAAGCGCAGCCCCTTCTTGTCGGCGTACTTCATCTGCGTGGCGTGCTTGCGGGGCTCGGGGAACGTCTCGACCGGGAAGCCCTCGCGGCGCACGGCCGCGGCGAGCGCGAACGCGCCCGTGGCGTCGCCCGTCTCGGGGTAGGTGACCAGCACGCCGCGGTCGAGGGCCGCGCCGGCGAGCCGGCCCTGCTCCTCGAGGGCCTCGAGGAGACGCGAGAGCCCCACGCTGCATCCCACGCCCGGGAGGCGCGTGTTCGTGTAGAGGCCCGCGAGGTCGTCGTAGCGCCCGCCGGAGCCCACGCTGCCCATCTCGGGCATCGACGTGAGGCCGGCCTCGAACACGATGCCCGTGTAGTAGTCGAGCCCGCGCGCGATGGTGGGGTCGATCCGGACCGCGCCCTCGGGCACGCCCGCGGCCGCGACCAGGCGGAGGACCGCGCGCAGCCCGTCCACGCCCTCGCGGCCCTTCGGGTTGTCGCCGACGAGGCGCTCGAAGGCGTCGAGCGTCTCCGCGTTGCTCGCGCCCGCGCACGCGGGGAACGCGAGCACGCGGTCGGCGGTGGCCCCGACGACGTCGGCGGCGGCGAGCTCCTGCCGCACGCCCTCGAGGCCCACCTTGTCCCACTTGTCGATCGCGCGCAGCACCTTGACCGCCTTCTCGGGGATCCCCACGGTCTCAAGGAGGCCGTTGAGCACGCGGCGGTCGTTCAGGCGCACGACCACGCCCTCCACCCCGAGCGCCGCATAGGCACGCGAGAACATCGTGACGATCTCGGCGTCGGCGGCGGGGCCCACGGCGCCGATCAGGTCGGCGTCGCACTGGGTGAACTCGCGGAAGCGGCCCTTCTGCGGGCGCTCGCCGCGCCAGACGGGCCCGATGTGGTAGCGGCGGAAGGGGAAGGCGAGCTCGGCCTGGTGCTCGGCCACGAAGCGCGCGAGCGGCACCGTCAGGTCGAAGCGCAGCGCCACGCGGCGGCCGCCCTGGTCCTCGAACTCGAACATCTGCTTGTCGGACTCGTCGCCGCCCTTCCCGCGGAGGATCTCGGCGTACTCGAGGGCCGGCGTGTCGATGGGGCCGTAGCCGAACGACTCGAAGACGCCCTCCAGCGCCCGGAACATCCGGTTCCGGGCCGCCGCCAGGGCGGGCATCGTGTCGCGGAAGCCCTTCAGCGTCCGGGGTTCGATCTTGCCGCTCATCGCCGTGCTCCTCTCGACCGGGTCCCGAACGCCGTCGCGGCCACGAGCCCCTCGCGCACGAGCGTGCGCACGAGCTCGAGGCCGTCTCCCCAGGGCGCGTCCACCTTGCGGAAGGGGATCGCCGTCCGCAGCAGCTCGATCACCCGCGCCGTCGCAGGCGCGGGGGGGAGCCGACGCAGCTCGACGGCCTGCGCCGCCGTCATCAGCTCGATGGCGAGGACCGTGTGGACGTGGTCCGCGACCTTCATCGCGTGCTTCGCCGCCGTGGTCCCCATGCTCACATGGTCCTCGACGTTGGCCCCCGTGGGGATCGAGTCGGCGCTCGCCGGGTGGCAGAGGACCTTGTTCTCCGACACGATGGCCGCCGCGACGTACTGCGGCAGCATGTAGCCCGAGTGCAGGCCGGGCGTGGGGGCCAGATAGGCCGGGAGCCCCTCGTTCATGTGCGCGTCCACGAGCGTGGCGGTGCGCCGTTCGCTGATGGAGCCGAGCTCGTGGACGCAGAGCTTGAGGTGATCGGCGGCCAGCGCCACGGGCTCGGCGTGGAAGTTGCCGCCCGACAGCACGTCGTCCCCGAACA
>CAZJJQ010000627.1:0-2760 GCA_964546345.1 uncultured Planctomycetales bacterium | reverse complement strand
CGGCCCGACGGGCCTCTTCCGCGCGCGCCTTCGCGCGCTCCGCCGCGTCCCGGGTGCGGGCGAGCGCCTGCTCCTGCGCCTTCCGCACGCCCTCGAGCGCCGCGGCGTCCTTCTCCGCCTGCTGCGCCTCGGAGGTGCGCGTCTCCTGCTGGAGGCGGTCCTGCTTGGCGCGCAGCTCGTCCACCTTGCGGCGCAGCTCGGCGGCGTCGCGGGCCGCCTTCGTCCGCGACTCCTCGCGGGCGCGTCGGATGGCCTCCGCCATGTCGCGCTCGCGCTGGGCGAGCTGGTCCACCTGCTGGTACGCCTTGCGCGTCGCCTCGAGGCGCTCCTCGAGCTGCTTCGCGGTGAACTCGCGGCTGCGGTCCTCGAGGATCGCGAGCAGGGTCCGCAGGCCCTCCAGCACCTCGGCGCCGCGCTCGCCTGCCGTGGCCGTCTGGGCCCGGGTCTCCTCGAGGGCCCGGATCACCGCGGCCATCTTCCCCGTGAGGTTCGCGTCCGGCGCGTTCAGGTGCTCGACGGCCGCACGCAGGAGCGTCGCCTCGCGCGCGTACTTCATGCGCTCGAGCTCGTCGGCGAGGACCTCCATCCGCCTCTTGAGGTCCTGGACCTTGTCCCTGATCTCCTTCTGCTGGCGGGCCAGGCGCGCCGCGTCGGCGCGGGGGTCCTTCGCGGGGGGATCCTCCGCGCGGGCCGAGGAGCACAGCGCGCCGATGACGCAGAGCATCAGCGCGGCGGCGAACGACGGTCTCCTTCGCGCGGAAGGAGGGAGAGCGGCCTCGACGGCGGTCGGCGGCTTCGCGGCGGGGGGCTGGCTCATCTGGACGCGTCCTTCAGCGACTTGATCTGACCGTTGAGCGCTTCCTGCTCCTCGATCAGACGTCGCAGGAACAGGGTGAGTTCGGCGAAGTTCTGCCAGTCGGCCATGGCCTTGAGCGCGGCGTCGAGGCCCCCGAGGAGCCGGTCGGCGGCGGCGACGTAGGCCTGCACGTCGGGTGCCGCACCGCTCCGGGCGGCCTCGCCGACGGCGACGAGGGCCGCGGGCACGAGGGTCTCCGCGACCTCGACGCCGGTGTCGAGGACGCCGATCAGCTTGTCGAGCGCGCCCGTGTCGAACAGGCGGCGCTCCCGGCGCGCGGTGGTGACCTCGCGGTAGAGAGACCAGGGGTAGACGTCGGCGTCCGCATCGAGGCTCGCGACGTCGGGCGAGGGAGCGCTCCCGGGGCCGCCCCCCTCCGCGGCGCCGGCGCCACCCGGGCGCGTCGGCTCGGCCCGGGCGAACAGGGTCCGGTGCCGCCGGTCGAAGAGGCCCAGCACGTGCTCGTTCGGGGCCTGCGCGCCCATGCGCGCGTACACGAAGGCGTTGAAGAGGGAGGCGAGCGTGCGGAGCGAGCGGTCGGCGTCCCCCCCCGCCTTGCCCTGCCGGAACTGGACGTCCCGAAGCGTCTGGCGCTCCGCGTCGATCGCCGCGTCCGACGACGCCGCACCGAGCGCGGCGGCGAGGTCGCGGATCGCCTGCACCTCCTTGCGCACGCCTTCGAGCTCGCTCTTCACCGCGGCGCGCCGTCCGGCGAAGGCGCGCTCGAGCTCGTCGGGCTGGATCACGTCGATGGACGCCCACGGGCCCGCGCCTTCCTGGCCCTTGGTGTCGGTGGCCACCAGCCGGACCTGCACGCGGGCAGGGGCCGCCGTGGGCTTGCCGTCCTTGTCCTTCAGGGAGGCGAGCTCGAGCGGCACGTACGTGAGGATCGAGGTGCCGCCGTACGGGCGGTCGTTCGCCTCCATGGGCCGGTCCGGGGTCCTCGCGGCGAGGGGGATCGACATCGTCTCCCCGCCGATCACCTGCGCCTCCAGCCTGAGCGCGGCGATCCCGTGGTCGTCCGTGGTCTGCGCGAAGAGGGGGACGCGCCCCTTGGGCGTCGCCTCGACCGGCGCGCGGGGCCAGACCCAGTCGGGGCGGGCCGGCGCGTCGGGCTCGACCGTGACCTCGTAGGTGTCGATGCCCGCGTCGTTCTCGCGACCGTCGTCGGTCACGAGCCGCAGGCGGTAGCGCAGGCTCTGCGTCGCCTCGAACGCGAAGCGCCAGGCGGCGCCTTCCCGCGTCAGCGGGGCCGGGGCCTCCGCCACCACGGCTTCGGCCCTGGCGAGGGGCGCGTCGGACTCGAACGTCACCGTGAGCTTCGTGCCCTCGGGCACCGTGACGGCCCCGCCGTCGAAGCGTCGCACGGGAAGGCCGAGGTAGGCCGGGAACGCAAGCTCGGTGCGGAGCGCCGTCACCTTCGGCGGGACGCGCACGACCACGCCGTACCCCGGTTCGTCGTCGTGGTCGTCGCCGCCGCGGAGGAAGAAGCGGAAGTCGCCGCGCACGTCCCGGAACTCGAACTCGAAGAGGCCGGGCTGGTCGGGCACCGCGCGCATGCGGTGCGCGAGCGGACGACCTGCCCCGGTCCTTCCCGCGAGGACCGGCTGGTCGAAGATCTCGACCTCCGCCGGCACCTTTCCCATCGCGCGCGCCTGGATCGTGAGCGGCTGACCGAGCGCCGCCACGAAGGGCACCGCGGGGTCCGCGACGCGTTCGGCGCCCCCTTCGCCGCGCAGCACGGCGACGAGCTGGGTCTGCTGCGGCCACCGCACCTCCTCGAGCCACAGCGACCGGCGGGCCCACAGCGTGGCGGTCTCGGGCATCGCGAGCAGGAGGAGCGCGAAGGCGGCGGCCGCCGCCGCGCCGAGGCCGACGCGCTCGAGCGCGCCGCGCGCGGAGGC
>CAZJJQ010000626.1:0-2769 GCA_964546345.1 uncultured Planctomycetales bacterium | reverse complement strand
ACCCCCGCGACTTCGACGACGAGGGCCACCGCATCCCCTGCCCGCGCTTCGGCACGGTCACCTGCGGCGAGCACATCCGCATCGAGCCCATCCTCTTCGAGAAGTTCTGCGACGGGCAGCGCGTCGCCCCGCGCCACATCCTCGTGGACCTCGACGGCAAGGAGTCGTTCGACGTCGACTACCGCAACGACACGGCCTCCGGGTTCGGGGACGTGGCGGAGGGGTACAAGAAGTTCCCCGCCCCGCCCCCCGCGATCGTGCGCGGCGACCGCCCGGTGGTCGAGCGCGTCGGCAGCCGCGAGGTGAGCGACCGCACGGCCGTCGAGGAGGCGTACCGGTCGGGCGACGCGGCCCAGCGCAAGGCGCTGCTCGAGGCGGCGCTCAAGGCCAAGGAGGCCGAGCCCCTCGACCTCCTGCGCCTCGCGGTGTTCGGCTTCGACCCCGACCTCAGCAAGGTCGCGCGCAAGGCGCTCTCCGAGGTGGAGACCCCCGCGGCGACGAAGCTCATCGTCGAGGCGCTCAAGGTCCCGATGGAGCCCGCCGAGCGCGACGCGCTGCTCGGAGCGCTCAAGCGGCTCGGCGTCAACTCCCCCCTCGCGCGCTGGCTGGCCGTGGTCCACCAGGGCGTCGCCGGCCGCTCCGCCACCGTCGATCCGTCGAAGTGGACCGCCGCGCCGGCCCCCGCCGCACCGCCCCCGCCCGACTACGACGCGCTCGAGGCCGCCCGCGCGAAGGGCGAGGAGGCGACGAAGCAGAAGCCGGGCGACGCCACCGCGCTCCTCGACCTCGCCGAGACGTCCATCGCGCTGGCCCGCGAGGCTCAGCGGAAGTTCGACGACGACCCGAAGCGCGCGCGTCAGACCGAGCGCCACCTCTACGCCGACGCCCGCCGCCTCGCCCGCGAGGCCGCCGCCGCGGGCGCGCCTGCGGCCCGGACGAACGCCGTCCTCGCCGTGGCCGCCTACCAGTCGGGCGACCGCGTCGAGGCCTATGCCCGCGCGGCCGAGGCCGCCCCCAGCGTGGTCCCCGGCGACCCGAGCTTCACCGCGCTCGCCGTCGTCACGATCTTCGCGGAGTCGCGCTTCCAGGCGATCCGCGCCGCCGTGCGGGAGAAGAAGGACTGGCCGCCCGAGTGGCTGACCGACCTCCACGCCGCGTACGAGGTGCTCCTGCGCCACCCTCTCGGCCGCGACGAGCAGGTGGTCTGGCACTACGACTTCCTGGTCTGGCTCGGCGCCGACGACGAGGCGGGCCGCGTCCTCGCCCAGGGCCTCTCGCGCTTCCGGCGCAGCCAGACCCTCCACGACCGGCTGCTCACGCGTGCGCTCGCCGAACGGGGCCCCGAGGGCCTCGAGGCCGCGTACAGGGCGCTCCTGGCCGAGCGGGACGCCGCCCCCGAGCTCTTCGCCTTCGCGGCGAACGCCTCGGTGGTGGCCGCCGAGCACCACCGCCGCATGAAGGCCTTCCAGCCCGCCGTGGCGGCTTACGGCCGGGCGCTCGAGCTCTACGAGAAGGCCCTCGTCGCGGAGCCCGCCTCGAAGGAGGCCTGGGACCACCGGGTCGCGCTCGCCCTCGCGGGGCGCGCCCGCGTCGAGTACCAGCTGAACGACGACGAGCACGCGCTGGAGGACCTGATCGCGTCGCTCGGCCGTCGCCCGGCCTCGGCGGGCACGAGGGACGGCGTCGGCATCACGCCGGGCGAGACGGCCCAGATGCTGCGCGCGCGGCTCAAGACCGCGGGCAAGGACGAGCAGGTCGGCCGGCTCGACAAGGCCCTCGAGAAGGTGGACCCCGAGCTGCTCAAGTTCGACCGCGAGTAGCCCCCCCCTCCCGCCGCCCTCCCCCTCCCGCGACCGACCGCCCTCCGCCCCTCTCCGGAGCAACGCCCCGTGACCGACGTCGCCGCCGTGACCGCCCGCATCGCGCGGGAGGCCGCCTTCCTCCACGAGGTGCGGCGCGAGGTCGAGGGCGTGATCGTGGGGCAGCGGGCGCTCCTCGACGGGCTGCTCGTGGGCCTGCTCGCCGACGGCCACGTGCTCCTCGAGGGGCTGCCGGGGCTCGCGAAGTCGCTCGCGGTGCAGTCGGTGGCCGGCGCGCTCGGCGGCACGTTCAAGCGCATCCAGTTCACGCCCGACATCCTCCCGAGCGACCTGCTCGGCACGCAGGTCTACGACCCGAAGACGGGCGTGTGGTCCGTGCGCGAGGGGCCCGTGTTCGCCCACATCGTGCTGGCGGACGAGATCAACCGCGCCCCGGCGAAGGTGCAGTCGGCGCTCCTCGAGGCCATGCAGGAGCGACAGGTGTCGCTCGCGGGCGAGACGCGGGCCCTGCCGTCGCCGTTCCTGGTCCTCGCGACGCAGAACCCCGTCGAGCTCGAGGGCACCTACCCGCTGCCCGAGGCCCAGATCGACCGGTTCCTCCTCAAGATCGTCGTGGGCTACCCCGACCGCGCGGAGGAGCGGGAGATCGTCGCGCGCATGGCGAGCACCACGCACCGGCCGACGGTGAGGCCGGTCGCGTCGCCGGCGCAGATCCTCGCGGCACGGGCCCTCCTCGACGAGGTCTACGTGGACGAGAAGGTGCTCTCCTACGTCGTGGACCTCGTGTTCGCCACCCGTGAGCCCGCGCAGGCCGGGCTCCCCGAGCTGGCGCCGCGCATCCTCTACGGCGCGTCGCCCCGTGCGTCCATCGCGCTCGTGCGGGCGGCCAGGGCGCGCGCGCTCCTCGACGGCCGCGGCTACGTGACGCCCCACGACGTGAAGGCCGTGG
>CAZJJQ010000625.1:0-2770 GCA_964546345.1 uncultured Planctomycetales bacterium | reverse complement strand
TCAGTCCTTGAAGAGGAACGCCTCCAGGGCGTCGGCCAGGTCTCGCTCGGACGCGGCCCAGCCCTCCTTCGCGCCCTCGGCGTGGACGACCAGGGTGGCCTTGTCCCCCACGGGGACGACGTAGAGCTGGTGCGCGACGTCGCCGCCCGCCGCCGGGTCCACGAAGTCGATGCGGGCCCCCTCCTTGCCGCTGACCTTCACCTCCTGGATCGACTCCTGGAGCTTGGCGGCGTCGAAGGTGGACTTCGGGTACTTGCCCTTGATCGCGGCCACCAGGGTCATCACGGCCATCGGCAGGGGGGCGGGGACCACGCTGGTCTTGAACTTGAGGCCGCCCTTCACGAACGTCCCCGGCGTGCCCTCGGGGCCGGCCTCGAAGCCCTCGGGGGCCTTCCAGCCGATGCCCTTGTCCTGCCAGGTGCTGCCCGCGAGGGGATCGCCCTCGGTGGCCGGCGACCAGGTGTCCTTGGGATCCCGCTCGATCTTCGTCGCCTCGAGCGCGGCCCACACCGCCTCGAGCCGGCCCTCGGGCACCCCGTCGAGCACGTAGACGCGGTCGTCGCGCTGCGCGACGCGACCCGCGCCGAAGGGGCCCGTGAAGTCGATGCCGTCCATGCCGCTCGTGCCGATGTGGGCGCCGACGAACTTCCACGCGTCGCCGTGCTGCTTCCTCAGGCACGCGATGATCGCGCGGGCCGCCTGGCCCGCGTCCTCGGGCGAGTCCCACGCGCTCGCGGCCGCGAGGGCCGTCGGCTTGCCGTCCTTCTCGAGGATCTGGAGCATCATCCCGTCCCAGCCCTCGGCGGCGAGGCCCGCCTCCTGCGACCAGAACCGGCCCGCGGCCAGGGCGGCCTGGTTGAGGCGGCCGTTCGAGCCGCCGAGCCAGCGGTCCATCCACAACGCGAAGTCGAGCTCGCCGACCGTCGTGGCCTTGAGGCCCTTCCAGCCGTCGCCCGCGGCCGCGGCGACCCCGTCCGACCAGGTGAGCTTGCGCGGCAGGTCGCGGTGCTCGGTCACGAACTTCCGCGGGTGCAGGCACATCTCCTGGGACTGCGGGAAGTCGCCCGCGTACAGGCGCTCGATGCCCGCCTTGTAGTCCTTGCCGACGTAGCGCTGCACGAGGGCGGGGCCGGTCTGGTAGTGCATGAGCGTCGGGAGGACCAGGAACGCCGGCGTCTTGCGCAGGGTCTCCTGGAGGTCCTTCATGTTCTGGCCGGACGCCTGCTCCTTGCGGGCGAGGATCGCGACGTCGGGGTGGTCCTTCTCGTAGAGGGCGCGCGCGGTCTCCGCCGAGCCCTCGATGGCGCACTTCACCGCGAAGATGCGGTCGGAGTCCTCCTCCACCGCCTTCTGCGTCTTCTCGAGGTCGATGTACTGGTCCTCGAGGGCGTGGACGAGCTCGTGGAGGATCGTCGGCCGCTGGCCGTCGCCCGAGAGGCCGTCGATCAGGTAGAGGCGCTTCGTCTTCGGGTTGAAGAAGCCGGCGATGCCCTTCTCGAGGAATCCCTTCTGGATCTCGATGGGGTCCTCGTCGGGCGTGAGCAGGCCCATGCGCCGGAGGATCTTGAGGTCGCGGGCGTACTCGTCCGGCTTGAGCTCCTCCTTGATCATCTCCTCGAGCCGCTCCTTGAGCTGCGCTCGGGTGAGGAGGTCGGCGGGCACGTCCTGCTTCCACGGGAGGCCGCGGATGCGGGACGCCTCCTCGCGCAGCTCGTCCACGATCTGCTTGACCTTCGCGCGCAGCGCCTCGTCGGGACCGTTCCCCTGCGGCGCGGGGGCGGGCGGGGCCTTGTCGGGCTGGGCCGTCGCGGGCGCCGGAGGGGCGGGGGGAGCCGGCGGCTCGGCCGTCATCCCGGGCGGCTCGGTCGGCGGGATGTCCGCGGCCGCGCAGGGGGCGACGAGCAGGGCGAGGGCGGCCAGCGAGGGGATCCCGACGGCGAGGCGACGCAGCATCATGCAGGGGGCTCCGGGGGGCGAGGCGGGACATGGTAGGACGAAACCCCGCCCCTCGGGGGTTCCCTCCGCCCCCGCCGCCCCCTGAATCCGCCTCGGGGCCGCTCGCCCCGTAGAATCCCGCGATGCCGACCGCGCCGCTCCTCGCGCTCACGACCCCCGACGGCATCGTCCTCGCCCTCATGGGGTACTGCGCGCTCCGCGGGTTCATGAAGGGCTTCGTCTGGCAGCTCCTGCGCACCGGGGGGCTGGTCCTCGGCTTCGGGCTGGCCGCCCACTACGACGTCGGGGTGGGGGCGTTCCTCGCGCACCGCTTCTCGTTCATCCCCGACACCGGCAGCGACCTCGTCGGCTGGTGCGTGATCGTGGCCGGCACGTTCCTCGTGGTGACCCTCCTCGCGCACCTGCTCAAAGAGGCGGTCCGCGAGGCCGACCTGTCGATGACCGACCGCGCGCTCGGGCTGGCCCTGGGGGCCGTCCTGGGCCTCGGGATCGCGGCGTTCGGCTTCACGTTGTGGGCGAGCACGAAGCCGCCGAGCGAGGTGAAGAAGACGCTGGACGGCTCCCGCACCATCGAGTGGATGGCGAAGCTCGTCGAGACCGTGAAGCCCCTGTTCCCCGACGGGATCCGGGAGCGGTGGGCGCCGGTGCTGAAGAGCCTCTCCTGAGGGACTGTGAAGGAATCTCCGTCGGGACGTACGGGCTCGCATGCGGGGCTCGTGCCGCGCGGCGGCTCGTCGAGGGTTCGGGGTCCAGATGCGGTCTCCTCGCCGCCGCAGGTCGTTTCCCTCACCTCGGTTGCGTCACTCGGACTTGC
>CAZJJQ010000624.1:0-2783 GCA_964546345.1 uncultured Planctomycetales bacterium | reverse complement strand
CCGTGGGGTCGCGGCCACCAGGCGGGGGAGGGTCTCGAACGCCTCGAGCAGCCGGGTGGCCCGCACGAGGGCGCGGGCGGGGCGACGGCGGGGCCCGAGCACGCCCGCGATCAGCTGCTCCGTGGAGAGCCGATCGGCGCCCTCCCTCGCGAGGCGGTCCTCGAAGGGAGGATCCTCGGGATCGGCCTCGGGGATCCGCCCCCTGCGGCGCGAGCCCACCTCCCGCGGCCAGTTCGTCGGCTCCGGAGAGGGCCGCGTCCCCGTTGGGGTCGCCGCGCGCGAGCGCTCGGCGATGCGGGAGGCCACGGAGTCGGCCTCCCGGAGCCGAGGCCGCGCTCCGAGAGGGGTGGTCTGGGGCTCGGGCGATGCTCGATCGGCTCGGGTGTCGCCCGATAACGCGCAGACACTCTCGTTGACGTCTGATAACGCTTCGCTCTGGGCGTCCACCTGACCTTCGACACGGGGCGGCCGCCCCACCGGGATCGGGACCCCCGGTCGGCTCCATCCCTCCCCTGAGCGGTCGGCCGGCGTGGCAGCGGACTGGCCCGGGGGGGGGAGCAGGGGCGAGACGTGCTGGGTACCCGCCCCGGGAGTCGGGCTCGGGAAGCCTCGGGGCGCCGTCGGAGCGGGGGTGGGGGGCACGGGGCGGAGCGGGTCGTCGTCGGGACGTGCGGTGGAGTTCACGCCCCTTCCACGCTCGAGCGGTCCCGCCGGTCACCTAAGGGCTTGGGCAGGAACAGCTGCGGCGACTTCGGCCGGCGGCGCGAGGCCGCTCGCGTCCTCCCTCGTCGTCGGCGGTCGGGAACCGCGATCCTCCTCGTTCCTTCCGATGCGGCGCCCCGGCGCTCGCCCGAAGGCATCCACGTCGTTCCCGGACGGGCCCTGGGGCGCCCCCAGCCGGAACAGGGGGCGGGCTCTCCGGCGGGCGTCCGTGCGCCCCGGGCGCTGCCGCCCCCGTACTCCCCTTACGAGCGCGTCGGCGGCGGGGGCGTGGCCCCCGCCCTGCCGTCAGGCCATCGCGTTCGTGGCGGCGTGATCCTTCGCGCGCACCACGCGGCTCTCGAGGATGGCGATGATCGTGGAGACCACCATGTAGAGCGCGAGCGCCGCCGTGTAGTTGTAGAGGAGCACGGGGAAGATGATCGACATCCACCGGGCGGTCTTCATCTGCTGCGCCTGCTGAGGGTCCTGCGGCTTCGGCATCAGGCGCTGCTGGAAGATCGAGAGAGCCATGTAGAGGATCGGGAGCACGTTGAGGCCGCGGATCCCGCCCGGGGGGATGCCGAGCAGGGAGAGCGGCTTCGACAGCCCGAAGTCGAACAGGCGGTCGGGGCCCGAGAGGTCCGTGATCCAGCCGAACGCCTCGTGCCGCAGGGCGTACTCGACGCGCAGCGAGCCGAACAGGGCCATGAAGATCGGGATCTGGAGGAGCATCATCACGCAGCCGAACGGGAAGCCCACCCCGTGCTCGCGCATGAGCTTCACCTGCTCCTCGCGGAACCGGCGGGGGTCGTTCGGGAAGCGCTTCTTCAGGGCGTCGAGCTTGGGCTTCAGCTTGCTGACCTTGCGGCCGTGGGCGCGCATGGACAGCTGGTTGCGGATCGAGAGCGGCATCAGGCCGCCGCGCACCACGAGCGTCATGAGGATCACGGCCAGGCCGGCGCTCGTGGTCAGCCGGTGGAAGACGTCGTAGATCCACAGGAGGATCCGCGCGAGGAAGTCGAAGGCGAACGGGTAGGTGATCAGCGGGTGGAGCGTCGCGTACCGGTCCGTGGCGAACGCGGCGCGCGAGAGCGGGCCCACGTAGACCCGGAAGGTGGCCGCATCGCCCGCGACCCCGGGGCCGGAGGGGGTCACCTCCGCCTCGACCCAGGCCCGCTGGAAGTGCCGCGCGACCACCTCGATGCGCTCGCCGAGGCGCGTGTCGCCCGCCACGGGGCGGCCCCGGGCCTCGAACAGGGCGGCGAGCCGGTCCATGGACCCGCGCCAGTCGCGGTCGCGCGCGTCGCCGCCGTCGCCCCACGCGCGCGTGACGTTCGGCGCCTTGGGGCCTCCGTCCGCGTAGATGGCGGCCACGAAGTAGTGGCTGCGGACGCCCATCAGGCGGAAGTCGCGGGTCTTCGCCTGGACCGGGTTCAGGCGGTACTCCGCCAGGTGCCACTCGGCCTCGGCCGGATCGTCGTGCTCGCCGAGCACCTGGAGGACGAGGCGGTTCTGCTCCTCGATCGAGGTGTGGTTGCTGGGCTCGCGCGCGAGGCCCGCCACGCCGAGGATCTGGAGGGGGACCGTGGCGGCCTTCGGCGGCGGCGCCCCGGTGCGCTCCACCGCGACGGTGAGCTCCAGGTCGTACCGGCCGTCCTCGTCCGGGAAGCGCAGCGTCTTCACGACCTTGAGGTCGGTGCTCGTGAGGAAGGAGAAGACCACCTCGTGGGGGCCCTCGGACACCACGGTCCAGTCCGTGGTCCGCATGCGCTCGGTGTCCTTCTCGTCGAGCGTCACGTCGGCCGTGAGCAGGTCCGGGTCCACGGGCAGGATCACGTCCAGAGGCTGCTGCGGCGTCGCGTCGCGCGCCGCGAGCTCGTGATCGTGGCGGAGGCGGACGAACCGGACGGCCCCGCCGCGGGTCGTGAGCCCGACGTCGAGCCACTCGCCCTTCGGGAGCGTCAGAGTCCACTCGCGGTGGGGGGCCTGCTGCTTCAGTGCGGGGGCGGCGGGCACAGGCGGCGCGACGGGCGGCGCGCCCGGCGCCGGGTCGCCCATGGCGGCGGCGTCCATGCCGGGCT
>CAZJJQ010000623.1:0-2785 GCA_964546345.1 uncultured Planctomycetales bacterium | reverse complement strand
CTCGCGGCCCCCGGTCGGGCGCTCGTTCCGGCCCGGACGCCTCCGCCCCCGGCCACGGCCCCCCGCCGCGACCGCGCCCTCTCGAAGATGGTGGCCTACACCTGGTCGCGCCACTGGCCGGCGGAGATGCTCATGGGCATCTCGGGCGGCGTCCTCGGCCTCGTGGCGTTCTGCCTCCAGCGCAGCCTCGGGGCCCCCAAGTGGACGTCGCCCTGGCTGATCATCCTCGGGCAGGGCCTGTGGCTGCTCGCGCCCGCGTGGCCCCCGCTGCTCGCGAGGATGCGCCACCAGACCGCGTTCGTGTGGATCGGCCTGTTCTCGCGCGGCCCCCTGCTGCTCATGGCGTTCGCGGCGGTGACGCCCACGGTCGTGAGCGAAGTCGGTGGCGGCGGCGGGACGTCGGGCGCCCAGAGCACGGGCGCCGGCACGGGCTCCTGGTGGCTGCTGCTCGTCGCGTACCTCGTGTCGAACAACCTCGACGCGCTCTACACCCCGCACCGCAACGCGCTGCTGAAGGCGAACTACCCCCTCACCATGCGGGGACGGATCTACGGCTGGGTCACGGCGATCACGAGCCTCGCGGCCGTCGTCACCGCCAACCTGGTGGGTCGCGTCCTCGACCACGACCCGACGGCGGTGCGGTGGATCTTCCCGATGTCGGCGGTGGCGGGCCTGCTCGCGCACTTCGGGCTCGCGCGCATCCGCTGGCGCTACGACGGCCCCCGCCACGTCCAGCCGGGGGCGGGGGTCGCGATCGTGCGCCACTCCCTCCGCGACGCGGCGAAGGCGACCCGGCAGACGATCCGCACCGACCGCGACTTCCGCGACTTCGAGATCGGCTTCATGCTCTACGGGCTCGGGCTGCTCTCCGCGAGCCCGCTCATCGTCACGCGCTTCGCCCAGGATGCGACGTTCTCCATGGCGGCGTGGACCACGGCCGACCGCCTGGTGCTGCCCGTCACCCAGCTCCTGCTCGTCCCGTTCGTCGGCCGGCTCTCGGACCGCATCGGGGTCGTGCGCGTGGCGTCCCTCGCCTTCCTGTCGCTGGTCGCCTACTTCCTGCTCATGGGGGTGGTCACGAACCCGTGGCACCTCATGGGCGTGAACGTCCTCTTCGGCTTCTGCATGGCCGGCGTCAACGTCGCGTGGTCGCTCGGCCCGCTCCACTTCGCCCCGCCGGGGAAGGCGCACCACTACTCGTCGGTCCACGTCGCGTGCGTGGGCGTCCGCAGCATCCTCGGCCCGCTCCTCGGGATGGGGGTGATGGCGGCGTTCTCGTTCGAGGCGGCGCTCGTCGTCTCCGCCGGGCTCGAGGTGGCGGCGGGGCTGTGGATGCTCCGCCTCGCCCGACGCGTGCACATCGTCGCGTGAGGCGGAACGGGGGACGCGCCCGACCTCGGGTCACTTCCCGGGGAGCGGAACGTCCTGCGGAGGGGTGGGGGCGGCGGGGGCGGGGGGCGCCTCGCCGGGCGGGGGGAGGGGCTTGCCGTCGGGGCCGAACTCGAGCTCCTTGTAGTAGTGCACGTCGGGCGCGCCCGGCGTGGGCGGGGCGCCGTCGAGCACCGCCTTCGACAGCTTGCGCAGCATCAGGTTCGCCTCGTCGAGCACGGAGGCCTCCTTCTCGGACCGGATCAGCTTGAGCAGCCGGGCGATGGCCGCGCGCCGCTCGAGCACGACGATCGCCTGCACGCCCGCGATGCGGACGGCAGCGTCGGCGCTCGACAGGCTCGCCTCGACCTCGGTGCCGACGTCCTCGGGCTGCCGCGTCCAGTCCTCGAAGGCCTTCACCCGCTGCCGGTAGCTCCGCAGCTCGTTGAGGACCGCGGCCGCCTGCGCGCTGCCGGTCTCCTTGTAGATGCGGACCAGGAGCGGGATCGAGGCCTCCGACCGCGAGTTGGCGGCGAGCGCGACGAGCTCCTCCGCGTACTCTCCCGAGGGCGGCTCCGGGCGGGCCGCCTCCTCGCGGAGGAGCGGCAGGAGCTCCGCGCGCGTCGCCATCCTGCCCAGGATCCCGAGGAGGAGCGGCGCCGCGCCGGGACGCTGATCCCGCGCCTTGCGCACCAGCTCCACGAGCGCCGCCGGGGCCATCGTCGCCTTCACCCGCGCCTGGAGCAACGAGGTCCAGCGCCGGTGGACCTCGTTCCGCAGGTCCGGCCAGGGCAGCTCCCCCCCCAGGAGCTCCGTCAGGAGGTCGATCAGCTGGGGGCCGCGGAACCCCGGCAGCGCCTCCGTGAGCGCGTCGTGCGGGGCCCGCGCGCCCGTCAGGGCGGCCTGGCGGTAGAGGGCCAGGAACGCGGGCTCCTGGCTCTGCGCGGCGGCGGTCGCGAGGAATCGGGCGACCCCCAGACCTTCCGGCGTGGCGGAGCCTGCGGCTAGGTCCCGCGCGGCGATCGCCACCCAACGGCCGTCCGCGAGGTCGGCGGGCACCTTCCCCGCCACCGCCTCGACGGCGAGCTCGAGCAGCCGTGGGGCGGCGTTCGCGTCGGAGAGCAGGCGTCCGGCGAGCTCCGTCCAGAACGGCCCCGCCTTCTCGAGCGCCCCCGCCTCGACGAGCGCGCCGAGGTCCCCCTCGCCGAGCGCGGCCAGCCCCTGCCAGCCGGTCATGAACGCCGCCACGAACCGCGCGTCGGCGAACAGCTCGGCCGGGGCCGGCACCTGCGCGAGCGCGAGCGCGCGCAGGGCTTCCACGCCCTCCGCGGGCGTGGTCAGGTCCACGATCCGTGCCCAGACGGCGCGCCGCGCCGCGAGCCGACCGGCGACGTCGGACTCCGGCACGTCGAACGCG
>CAZJJQ010000622.1:0-2799 GCA_964546345.1 uncultured Planctomycetales bacterium | reverse complement strand
GCATCCTCCCCGGTGGCGGCACCGCCCTGGTGCGGGCCAAGGCCGCGGTGGACAAGGTGAAGGCCGAGGGCGACCGGGCGCTCGGCGTCCAGGCTCTCCGCGCCGCGCTCTCCGTCCCGCTCCGCACGATCGCCGACAACGCCGGGTTCGAGGGCCACGTGGTCCTGCGCAAGGTGCGCGAGGGCTCGGGCTCCGCGGGCTTCGACGCCTCGACCGGCGAGCACGTGGACATGTTCACGGCCGGCATCATCGACCCGACCAAGGTCACCCGCTCGGCGCTCCAGAACGCGGTGAGCGTCGCCACCCTCCTCCTCACGACCGACGCGCTCGTCGCGGACGCCCCGGAGAAGGAGGAGGCCCCCGCCGCCGGCATGGAAGACGAGGACCTGGACTACTAGGTCCGGCGGCGGCCGCCGCGGCCGCTGCCACCGAAAGGTCCCGCCTCCCTCCCGCGCTCCCTGCACCTGCTTTCCCGTACCCCGCACCTCCGAGTCCGAAGACGAGAAGGAACGACGCACATGGCCATCAAGCCGCTCGACGATCGCATCGTGGTCCGCGCCCTCGAGGCCGAGGAGAAGACGGCCGGAGGCATCCTGCTGCCCGACACCGCGAAGGAGAAGCCCCAGAAGGCGAAGGTCCTCGCGATCGGCGCCGGGCGCCTCACCGACGAGGGCAAGCGCCTGCCGCTCGACGTGAAGGTCGGCGACGTGGTCCTCCACGGCAAGTACGCCGGCACCGACGTCAAGTGGAACGGCGAGGACCTCAAGATCCTGCGCGAGAACGAGGTCCTCGCGATCGTCGAGGACAAGTAGCCCCGCGGGCCCGGGAGGGGTGCGCGTCCCCGGGGACGCCGCCCGCCCGGGCTCGCGACGGGCGCGCCTCCCCGGCGCTTCTCCCGGGCGCACGCCGAGGGGCCTCCGCCCCGAGGTCGTCCGCGCAGCGCCCCGACCGCAGCCGCACCGAGACCACCCCGCACCGAACGAGAGCTGGAGCGACGCATCCCATGTCCAAGCAGTACCTCTACGACGTCGACGCCCGCGCCCGCATCGCCGCGGGGGCCAAGAAGCTCGCGGACGCGGTCCGGGTGACCCTGGGGCCCGCCGGCCGCAACGTGATCCTGCAGAAGTCGTACGGCGGCCCGACGGTGACCCGGGACGGCGTCACGGTCGCGAAGGAGGTCGAGCTCCCCGATCCCTTCGAGAACATGGGCGCGAAGCTCGTGACGGAGGCGTCCTCGAAGACGAACGACGTCGCGGGCGACGGCACGACGACGGCGACGGTCCTCGCGGAGTCGATCTTCCGGGAGGGGCTCAAGGCCATCTCCTCCGGTGCCAACCCGACCGAGGTCAAGCGCGGCATCGACAAGGCCGTCGCGGCGGTGGTCGAGGCCCTGCAGGGCCTGTCCAAGAAGCTCGAGAGCCGCAAGCAGACCGAGGCCGTGGCCACGATCTCGGCCAACCACGACGCCGAGATCGGCAAGCTGCTCGCCGAGGCCGTCGAGAAGGTGGGCAAGGACGGCGTGATCACGGTCGAGGAGGGCAAGGCCACAGCCACCGTCCTCGAGTACGTGGGCGGCCTCCAGTTCGACAAGGGCTACTCCTCGCCCTACTTCATCACCGACGTGAAGGACCTCAAGGTCGTCCTGGAGGACGCCTACATCCTCTTCGTCGAGAAGAAGATCTCGAGCCTGCGCGAGTTCATCCCGCTCCTCGAGAAGGTCGCGCACGCCGGCAAGGCGCTGCTCGTGGTCTCCGAGGACGTCGAGACGGAGGTCATGTCGGCCCTGGTGGTCAACCGCCTCCGCGGCGTGCTCAAGGTCTGCGCGGTGAAGGCCCCGGGCTTCGGCGACCGCCGGAAGGCGATGCTCGAGGACATGGCCATCCTGACCGGCGGCACGTTCGTGAGCGAGGACCTCGGCGTCAAGCTCGAGAACGTGGCCATCGAGCACCTCGGCCGCGCGAAGCGCGTGACGGTCACGAAGGACGCCACGACCATCGTCGAGGGCGCCGGGGCCAAGAAGGACGTCGAGGCCCGCTGCACCCAGATCCGCGGCCTCATCGAGAAGTCCACGAGCGACTACGACAAGGAGAAGCTCCAGGAGCGCCTGGCCCGTCTCCAGGGCGGCGTCGCGGTGGTCAAGGTGGGCGCGACCACCGAGACCGAGCTCAAGGAGAAGAAGTACCGCGTGGACGACGCGCTCCACGCGACGCGCGCCGCCGTCGCGGAGGGGATCGTCCCCGGGGGCGGCGTCGCCCTGATCCGGTGCATCCCCGCGGTCGAGCGCCTGAAGCTCGCGGGCGACGAGAAGGCGGGCGCCGACATCGTGCGCCGGGCCCTCGAGGAGCCCCTGCGCCAGATCGTGCGCAACGCGGGCATCGAGGGCGCGGTGGTGGTGGACGACGTGAAGGCCGGCACCGGCGACCGCGGCTACGACGCGAAGGCCCTCAAGATGGTGTCCATGTACGACGCCGGCATCATCGACCCCACGAAGGTCGTGCGCAGCGCGCTCCAGAACGCGGCCTCCATCGCGGGCCTCATGCTCACGACGGAGACCCTGGTGACCGACCTCAAGGACGAGAAGAAGCCCGCGCTCGGCGCGTCCACCTAGCCCTCGGTCGCGCAGCGCTCCCGACCGGGGGCCGCGTGGCGGCGCCCCACCCCGCCCGGGGGGGAGGCGTCCCGGCGCGGCCCCGACCCATTCCCGAGCCCGCGGTTCGCGTGTCCCCCCCGTCGCGGGCGCGTCCCCGCCCCTCCCTCCCCCGCCCCCACCCTTCCCTGTGGCGACCTCTGCGTCGCGTG
>CAZJJQ010000621.1:0-2803 GCA_964546345.1 uncultured Planctomycetales bacterium | reverse complement strand
GGACCCCGATACCTCGACGAGACGCCGCGCGGCACGAGCCGCCGAAGGCGAGCCCGCCCATGCCCGGGGCGGTCCATCCCCCGTTCGCGGCGCTGGAAGGGCCCTGAACGGCCTTGGGGGGAGGCGGAGGGCGTGATTCCATCCGCCTTCCCGGGCGCCCCGAACCCTCTGCCCGGGTACGGAGGCGCTCCATGGCGAAGGCCGGCACCGCGAAGACGAAGGACGTGGCCGAGGAGAAGACGGTCAAGGCGGCCCCGAAGGCGGCTGCGGCCCCCGCGGCGAAGGCCGCGCCCGCCGCGAGCGCCGCGCCCGCGCCCAAGGCGGCCGCGTCGAAGCCGGCTCCGGCCGCGAAGGTCGCGGCGGCGCCGAAGAAGGCCTCCGGCAAGGGCGCCGGTCGGAAGCACATGATCGCGGTCCTGCCGGGCGACGGCATCGGCGAGGAGGTGGTCCGCGAGGGCCTCAAGGTCATGGACGCGGCGGCGGGCCTCGAGGGCTTCACCGTCGATCGCAAGGTCTATCCGCACGGCGCCGACCACTACCTCGCGACGAAGGAGGCGATGCCGACCTCCGTCCTCGAGGAGATGGGCCGGACCGAGGCCATCTACCTCGGCGCCATCGGCGACCCCCGCATCGAGGTGGGCTACCTCGAGCGCCAGATCATCTGGGGCGTCCGCCAGCACTTCGATCTGTTCGTGAACCTGCGGCCGATCCGCCTCTATCACGAGAACCTCTGCCCGCTGAAGGACAAGAAGCCCGGCGACATCGACATGGTCGTCGTGCGCGAGAACACGGAGGACGCGTACGCCGGCCTCGGCGGCATCCACCGCAAGGGCACCCCGCACGAGGTGGCCATCGCGGAGATGATCTACACGCGCCAGGGCGTCGAGCGCGTGATCCGCTACGCGTACGAGCTCTGCATGAAGCGCGGCAAGCGCCGCCGGCTCACCCTCGTGGACAAGGCGAACGCGATCCGCGCCCAGGACATCTGGACCCGCACGTTCGAGGAGGTGGGCAAGGAGTACCCGCAGGTCCAGCAGGACCACGCCTACATCGACGCGGCGTGCATGTGGATGGTGAAGAACCCCGAGTGGTTCGACGTCATCGTGACGCCGAACCTGTTCGGCGACATCCTCACGGACATCGGCGCCATGATCCAGGGCGGCCTCGGCATCGCGGCCTCCGGCAACATCAACCCGGGCAAGGTCTCGATGTTCGAGCCCATCCACGGCTCGGCCCCGAAGTACCGCGGGCAGAACAGCGCCAACCCGATCGCGGCGATCGAGGCGGCCCGCATGCTCCTCGAGCACATCGGCGAGGCGAAGGCCGCGCGCCGGATCGAGGCGGCCGTCCGGCACGTCATCGAGTCGGGCAAGGTGTCCTCGCTCAAGGCGGGCGCCTACAAGTGCGACGAGGTCGGCAACATGGTCCGCGACGCCGTCCTCGCCGGCACGGGCCTGTAGCCCCCCGACCGTCGCCTCCTCGGCGAGCCCCGGCCGGCCCGGGGTGAGCTCCCCGACCCCCGCCGTGGCCCGAGGCCGCGCGCGGGGGTCTTTCCTGTCGTAGGATCCCCGGGTGCTGATCCCCATCGGAGACGAGCCGCGCGAGCCCGGGACCCCCTGGGTCAACTACGGCCTCATCGCCGCGAACGTGCTCGCGTTCGTCGCGTTCCAGGGCGCCGGGCGCGAGCCCGCGCTCGAAAGGTCCATGGCGTACGCCTACGTGCCGGCCGCGCCCTCGGTCGCCACGGCGTTCACGAGCATGTTCCTCCACGCCGGGTGGATGCACCTCCTGGGCAACATGCTCTTCCTGTGGATCTTCGGCGACAACGTCGAGGCGCGGCTCGGGCGCGTCGGCTACCTGACCGCCTACCTCGCGACGGGCTTCGCCGCGACGCTGCTGCACGGGGCCGTCGACTCCGCCTCGGCGATCCCGGGCATCGGCGCGTCGGGCGCCATCAGCGGGGTGCAGGGGCTCTACCTGGTCCTGTTCCCGCGCAACCGCGTGAAGCTGTTCGTGGCGATGTACGTGATGACGGTCCTCCACGTGCAGGCGCTGTGGATGATCCTCGCCTGGTTCGTGCTCCAGGACCTGCTCCCGTTCCTGCTCCAGACGTCCGTGCTGGGCGGCGGGGTCGCGCACGCGGCGCACCTGGGCGGGTTCGCCGCGGGCGTCCTGCTCGCGCTCTCCCTGCGCCCCCTCGCGGCGCGGGTGGCGACCGACACGCACGTCGGCGTCCTTCCCGGGGGCGTGTCGGCGCGGACGCCGTGGGCGTCGGTGGACCCGTACTCGGCCGAGCGCCGCACCCGCGGGAGCTTCCCTTCCCGCGACGTCCTCACCGCTCGCCCGGAGACGGTCGCGGCGGCGCCGGATGCCGCGTCGCGGATCCAGGCGTTCTGGGACGCGGGGGCCTACGACCAGGCCTCGACGGCGTTCGCGCTCGCGCTGGGCACCGGTCGCACCCTGAACCTCCCCGAGCCCTCGTACCTCCGCATCTGCGCGCGGCTCTACGAGCGGGCCCACTGGGACGAGGCCCGGCTCGGCTTCGAGGGGTTCCTCCGCACCTACCCGAACGGCCGGGGGGCGCCGGTGGCTGCGTTCGGGCTGGGGATGATCCTGCTGCGTCGGGACGGCGATCCGGAGGCCGCGCGGCCCTACCTCGAGCGCGCGGGCCGGGAGCACCCCGACCCGGCGGTGCGGGAGCTGGCGCTGCGCGAGCTGGGGTACGAGTAGCAGTACGGAGGCGGCGCAAAAACCTCCAATTTGGCGTGAGGAGTTCTCCCGATCGGGAGCGGCCGTCGCGCCT
>CAZJJQ010000620.1:0-2805 GCA_964546345.1 uncultured Planctomycetales bacterium | reverse complement strand
CCGCCATCACGCCCAGGCGCCGCGGGACCTGGAAGGCGGCGAGCCGCGTCCGGGCGTGCTCCCGCAGACGATCGAGCGTCGTGCCCTCGCCCTCAGGCACGACCACGGCGGTGACGACGCTCCCCCAGTGCGCGTCGGGCGTCCCCACCACGCAAAGCTCACGAACCCCCGGCAGATCGGCCAGGGCCCGCTCGACGTCGGTCGAGAAGACCTTCTCGCCACCCGTGTTCACGACGTCCCCCGTGCGGTCCGCGAGATCCAGGCGCCCGTCCGGGTGGAGGCGGGCGAGGTCCCCGGTGCGGAACCAGCCGTCGCGGAACGCGGCGGCGTCGGCCTCCGGGTTGCGCAGGTAGCCGGGCGTCACCGTGGGCCCGCGGGCGACCACCTCGCCGACGGTCACGCCGTCGGCGGGGACGGAAGCACCGCCCCCGTCCACCACGCACACCTCCACGCCCGCCATGGGCCGCCCCGCGCGCGCGAGCAGGCGCGCGGCGTCCGCCTCCGGGAGCGACCGCTCGCCCCCGACGAGCCGGTTGATCGTCAGGTAGGGGCTGGTCTCCGTGAGCCCGTACGTCTGCGCGTACTCGACCCCGAACGTGCGTCGCACCCGGGCGACGAGGTCCGGCGAGATCGCCGACCCGCCCGACAGCAGCAGCCGCAGGGACGGCCACGTCCTCCCCGAGGCCGCGGGCGCCCGCACGAGCGCGTTCCACATGGTGGGCACGAGGTTGGTGACCGTGACCCCGCTCGCGAACGCGTCGAGCACCGCGCGCTCCTCGAAGCGCGGCACGAACCGGTGGACGCCGAGCACCTCCGTGATCGCGAAGGTGGCCCACGCGTCCGCGAGGTGAAACATCGGCGCCGCGTGCAGCCAGACGTCCGCCGCCGTGAGATCGAGCGCGTGCACCGCGAGGCGGGCGTGGGCCGTCACGTTGCGATGCGTGAGGATCACCCCCTTCGGCACGCCCGTGCTGCCGCTCGTGTAGTAGAGGTGCGCGGGGGCGTCCGGCGCCACGTCCGCAGGGGCTCGGGGCGCGGGGCCGGGGCGGGAGGCCGCCTCGGTGGGGTCGAGCACGAGGCACGGTCGCCCGAGGCCGCGGGCGCGCTCCGACGAGCCGGCCTCCGCGATCACGACCCGGGCGTCGGCGTGGTCCAGCACCCGCACGAGGTCGGCGTCGAGGAGACGCAGGTGCAGGGGCGCGAGCACGGCGCCGGCCCACGCGGCGCCGAAGTACGCCCAGGCGCAGCCCGGCCCGTTGTCGCCGAACCACGCGACCACGTCGCCGACGCGGACGCCCCGCGAAGCCAGCTCGGCGGCAAGGGCCGACGCGCGTCGCGCCAGATCGCCGCCGGCGCCGCGCGCCGCGCCGTGCTCGAGGGCGGGACGGGAGGGGCCCCGCCACGCGGCGTCGGCGAGCAGACCGGCCACCGTGTGGATCGAGGGGGCGGCGGGGGCCGGGCACATGCGGGCAGACGTTACCGCAGGACGTCGCGCGCCCTCGGAACGCCGGGCGCCCGCCCGGGCGGATTCCCGCCCCGGCCGCCCTCCCCCCCACGCCCGGCGCGGGCCGGCTGGGTCCCTCGACCCCCGCCCAGTCCCCCCGCACGGCCCACGATCGCCCTAACAGCCGGCGGCGATCGATCCCTGGGGTTGCGGGAAGCGGCCCTACGCACCCGCCCGGGGCGAGGCGGCGGCCTCCCCGCCCCGTCCACCGGGCTTCCCGTCGCTCGCAGCGCGTGGAGCAGGGGGTGCAAGAGGCTGCGAGCCCACCGTGCCCGGGCCGCGGGAGAATCGCTCACGTCGGGCCGGGGGCTGGCCGATGGGTCCATGATGGGCAGGCAGGTCGGTGCGCATCGGCCGGATGTCCGGCACCGCATGCAACCGAACTCTTGCTTTGCGCGGCCGCGGGGATAGTTTGGTGCTAGCCCCCGTACGGGCACAGGTCTAGACCCAGCACCCCCTGGAGGGTCGGGTCACTTCCAGGAGGTTGGACATCACGATGGCGAAGAAGCTCTTCGGTGGCGTGCGCACCCAGCTCGTCGGCACTCTCGTCGCGGCAGTCGGCGGCCTCGCGCTGACCGCTTGCAACTGCGGCTGCCCGGGCCCCCAGGTCTACAAGAAGCCCTGCTGCGCTCAGAGCGGCGGCGCTCAGTCGTGCGGCGCGAAGTCGTGCGGCGCGGCTCCGGCTGCGGCGCCGATGGCGCCCCGTCCGGCCGCCCCGGCCGCGGGCTGCGGCGCGGGCAAGTGCGCCTAAGCGCGCGCGCAACGTAGCCCTCGGGCTGCACGTCGATCGGGCGGATCTCGGGCGCAAGCCCGGATCCGCCCGTCTTCTTTGCACTGCGCTCCTTCTTTGCACCACGCCCCGGGACTTCGCGCGAGACTCCTGCTGGCCCGCATGGCCAGGGCGCGCTTCCGCCTCCGTCCGTGCAGGCGTGTGTCGGGCGGCCCCGATACACTGCTCCCCGCTCGTCTCCCCCCCCGGAGGGTCCGCATGACCACGTCGTCCGCTCGCAAGCCCCTGGTCGCCGCGCTCCTCGTCGTCGCGGCCTCAGCCTCGTTCGTCGGCTGCAAGAGCGAGGAGGCGGCCTACCGCCCCGCGCCGCGCTACACCGCGCCCGCGACCACCTCGACGCAGCCGGCGCGTTCGACGCCGACCTACACCCAGCCGGCGCCGACCTACACGCCGCCTCCTCCCACCTACACCCCGCCGCCGCCCACGGCCCCGGCCCCGAAGCCCGGCGCCGCGGCCTGTGGCAACGGCAAGTGCGCCTGACGGCCTGACGCACGCGCAGGACGAACGACGG
>CAZJJQ010000619.1:0-2821 GCA_964546345.1 uncultured Planctomycetales bacterium | reverse complement strand
GAGCGCCGCCTTCGTGAGCGCGCCCACGTCGGACAGCCGGCGTCCGATGTTGTGGTCCGGATACGCGAGCCCGTGGCTCGACAGCCAGGCGTCGTGGGCCGAGAGCGCCGCCTGGACCTGGTCGGAGAGGTCGTGCGCCTGCACGAGCGCCGCCCGCGCCTCGCCCTCCGCGCCCGTGGGGAGGTCCGCGGCGAGCGCGTCCCGCGCGGCCTTCTTGCGTCGCGCGTGGCCGGTGAAGTCGTGCCAGTCCGACTCGAACCGGAACGACGCCAGCCCTCCGGCCTGCAGGCACGCCGTCACGCCCCCCGCGAAGTGGGCCGGACGCCCCATCCCGAGCGACACCGCGCCGAGCGGCGTCGGCGCCGCCAGGTCCGCGAACCGCGCGATCCACCCGCTCGGAGGGATGCCGAGCGACAGGAACCCCGCCGTCCCCGCCCGCACCGCCGACGCGTAGATGTCCTGGCTCTCGAAATGCGACAGGTTGAGGTCCGGGTAGCCGACCTTGTTCACGATCGCGACGTCGCCCGCACTCCACCGCGCGAGCAGCTTCGGCAACGACGGATGCAGCTGGTACAGCGACGTCCCCGGCCCGCCGGTGAGCGGCAGCGCCGCGCCGGGCGCGATCGCGAGGGTCGGGCGTCGCGCGGCGTAGTTCGACAGGTTCTGCGGGATCACCACGTTCAGCGTGTCGCAGCCGCCGTCGAGGTAGAGCATCACGAGCCGCGTCGGTGCGCCGGCCGCGCGGGCGGGCCGCACGAGCCCCGCCGGCGACGTCAGGGCGAGCAGCCCGAGGCCCGCGGCTCCGGCGGCGAGCACGTCCCGACGCGACGGCAGGGCGTGGGCGCGCGTGGCGCAAGGCGACGCGGTGGAGGGGAGGGAGGAAGCGGGCTGGGAAGGGTGGGGGCGCGGGGGAGGGAGACGGCGCATGGGGGGAGGCTCCGATTACCGGGTCGCGTAGGAGGGGTGTTGGGCGAGGATCCAGAGGAGGCCGCGGATGCGGGCCCGGCGTTCGGTCGCGGCCGCCGTGAGGTACGGGCTCGGCACCTCGACGTTGGCCAGGTCGAGCCCGGAGTCCATGTAGGCGACGTAGATCGCGCGCTGCGCCGGGGTCGCGCGCACGCGCAGGCGCGCGACGAGCGCGTCCACCGCGCCGGCGCCGTCGGCACCGGCGGGGACGAGCGCGAGCATGTCCACGCCGGCCGCCGCCTGCTCGTCCGAGTCGGAGGTGGACGCGAGGATGGCGTTCGCGCGGTCGAGCACGTTCTGCGCGGACAGCCACGCGCGGTCCTGGGGCCAGCCGGCCACGGAGGGAGGCTGCGTGAGGCGCTGCGCCGCCTGGTAGAGGACCTGATCGAGGGACTTCAGGGTGTTGGGCGCACCGTCGGGAGCGTCCCAGTCCTCGAGCTTGTCCATGGGCACGAGGCCGGTGGCCCGTGAGAATGCGATCGCCTGCTGTACCGGGCTGCGCACGAGCGCCGTCTTCGCCTTGGCGCTGTAGAAGGCCTCGGAGGTGAACAGGGTCTTCAGCACGGGCGCGAGCTCCCAGCCCGAGGCGCGCAGGAGGTTCGCGACCGCCGTGATCGCCGTCGCGGACGGGTTGCGGTAGACGAAGTGCTCGAGGAGTCGCTTGGCGAAGAACTCCGCGGCCGGGCGGTGCGCGAGGGTGAGGTCCACCACGGCCTCGACGTCGTCGGTGGCCGACTGGGCCGGGATGGTGTGGCCGAAGATCGACTTCGAGGTCGGGTCGTGTCGGGTCGCGTCGAACTCCGCGATCTGCTGGCCGTTCGGGACGTATCGCTTGCGCCAGCCCGTGAACGCGCGAGCGGCCTCCTGGATGTCGCCCTGGGTGTAGCCGTTGTCGGCGCCGAGGGTGAACAGCTCCCAGAACTCGCGGGCGAAGTTCTCGTTGGGGGCCGCCTTCGTGTTGAGCACCCCGTCGAGCCACTGGAGCATCATCCAGTCGCGGCACAGCGCCACGAGCAGGTCGCGGAGGTTCCCGGCCCCTTGACTGCGCAGGAGCTTCACCTGGGTGACCATCCACGCCGTCTGCGACGAGTCCACGGGCGCCGTGCTCGTGGCGAAGTGGTCGTGCCAGAAGAGCGCCAGCTCGTCCCGGAACGGATGGGCGGTCCCGAGCAGGAGGTGGAGCCACCAGCGTGCCGGCTGGTCGTGGGTGGGGAACCCGCCGCGCAGGTTGGGATCGTCGTACTTGCTCCACAGCTGCTTCTCGGCCTCGGCCTCGAGGGCGGGCTCCGCGGGGGGCGTGACCATGGCCGTCACGTACGCCGGGATGCCCGCGGCCTTCACCGCGGCTTCTTCGGCGGCGGTCCCGCCGAAGTGGGTGCGCGAGAGGAGATGGACGACGTCCGCGTCGGTGAAGGAGGCCTTGGGCGCGAGGTTCTCCTCGGCGGCCAACGGATTCCCGCCCCCGCCGCCTCCCCCTCCTCCCCCGCCGCCCCCACCATTCCCTCCACCGCCCGGCGACGCGTCGCCTCCACCCCCGCCGCAGGAGGCGAGCAGGAGGGAGGCGATCCAACCGAGCACGATCCGATGGCGCATCGCGGGCTCCTTGTGGGGACGTCCTCGGGGGGATGGCCCCGGGGGCTCGAGGTTGCCCGGGAATCCACGGGACTTCGGGCCCGTGGTGCGGGCGCGACGCGGCCCGTCCATGGCGTTGGACATCGGGCCCCCCTGCGCGGCCTTACCGCGCCCTAGCAACCGTGCGGCGGGCCCTCGGCAGGATGTCGGCGTGCGATCGACGCGCGTGCTCACCCTGCTGCTGGTCGTCCTGGTCCTGGTGCCCGCGGGCATCCTGGGGTGG
>CAZJJQ010000618.1:0-2838 GCA_964546345.1 uncultured Planctomycetales bacterium | reverse complement strand
GGCGACGGCCGCGCCGACGCCGCCTCCGACCCGTCCGAGCAGCGCGCGACGCGAGAGGAGGTCCATGTCACACCCCCTTGCCGCCGTCCTTCTTGCCTTGCGTGCCCCGCCCCGTCTCCGGCGCCGCGGGGGTGCCGGGCACCGCCTCGTCCCCCGCGACCTTCGAGAAGCGCTTCGCCGCGACGTAGGCGGCCCCCATCACCGCCCCCACCACGGTCCCCACGATGCCCGTCGCCACCGGGTCGATCTTCCCGGTCTCGGGCCGGATCTCGGGGTACAGCGCGCTCGGCATGGGCGTCGGGACCGCCGACTTCTCGAAGATCGGGACCTTGAACGCGACCGTGCGCTCGGTGCATCCCACGCACGGCGCGCCGATGCCGATGGGCCACACGTCCGGGATCTCGTTGAAGTGCCGCGTCGAGCACCCCGCGTGGGTGATCGGGCCCTTGCACCCCATCTGGTAGAGACACCAGCCCTGACGGTGCCCCGCGTCGCCGAACTCGCGCGTGAAGCGCCCCGCGTCGAAGTGCGCGCGCCGGGGGCAGTGGTCGTGGATGTAGCGGTCGAACGCGAAGAGCGGCCGCTTCTCGGCGTCGAGCGCCGGGAGCGTGCCGTTCGTGGCGTACTGCAGCACGACGCCGAGGAACGTGTACGGGTTCGGGGGGCAGCCCGGGATGTTGACGATCGCCTTGTCCTTGAGCAGCGCGTCCACGCCGACCGCCCCCGTGGGGTTCGGGCCCGACGACGGCACCCCGCCCCACGACGCGCACGAGCCGATGGCGATCACGGCGGCGGCCTTCCCGCCGACGTCCTGCAGCACCTCGAGCGCCGGGCGCCCGGCGAGCTTCATGTAGACGCCCTGCTCCTTCGTGGGGATCGACCCCTCGACCACGCACACGTACTTCCCCGCGTTCTCGGTCATCGCGTCCCGCAGCGCGGCCTCGGCCTGCTTGCCCGACGCGGCCATCACCGTCTCGTGGTAGTCGAGCGAGATCAGGTCGAACAGCAGCGTCCCGATGTCGGGCTTGCTCGTGCGCAGGAGGGTCTCCGTGCACCCCGTGCAGTCCTGGAAGTGCAGCCAGATCACCGAGGGGCGGCGCGCCTTCGCGAGTTCCTTCGCCACCGCCTCCGGCCCCAGGTGGGCGGCGATCGCGAGGCCCGCGGGAGCCGCGACCATCAGCCTCGCGCAGAACTCGAGGAAGTCCCGGCGGCTCACGCCGCTGCGTGCGAGCGACTCCCCGATCGTCCCCGGCTTCGCGTGCGCCATGGTGACCTCGCTTGGCGCGGGGACGACGAGAGTCGGCGCCCACGACGCCCTAGAGCGGAGTCCTGCCTCGCAAAGCCGGGACCGGCACCGGCTCGCACCGGCGACCGGAGGTCCCACGCGGGGAGTCGGGGGCCTCAGGGGAGGTACGGCCCCCGTCCCGAACGCGCGCCCACTCCCCGGGCGCTCCCCTGCGAGATCGATCGGGCGCCGTAACTCAAGGAAGGAGCGGCCCCTTCCCCGTCCCCCGGCGCCCCCTCATTCATCCCGCTCGATCTCCAGCCGGTCGAGCATCAGCTCGTCCCCGCCCTCGAGGATCGCGCCCACGTCACATGCGATGCATCGCAAGGGCCCCCCCGGCGGCACCGGGGTGCGGCACAGTCCGCAGATCCACACCGCGGGCAGCGCAAGGATCCGCAGGTCGGCGCCGTCGGTCATCCCCCCCTCCCGCACCTGCTCCCAGGCCGTGGCGAGCAGGTCGCGCTCGACGCCCGCGGCGTCACCGATGCGCACCTCGACGCGCACCACCCGGCGCGCGTGCGCCGCGGCCGCGTGCTCCTCGACCATGCGCCGCAGGGACATGGCGATCGAGTACTCGTGCATGGGGAGGGGGAAGGGGTCCGGGAATGCTGGGGGCGGCGGGGGCCGGCGGCGGCAGGGGCCGCGGGGGTAGCATCAGGGTATCGCCCGGCCGACCGGTCGCGACGGAGATCACGCCATGTGCGACACCTGCGGCTGCGGCGACCCCGAGATCGTGCCGGTCGCGGTGCAGAAGCATCTGCTCGGCGAGAACGACCGCATCGCGCACCACAACCGCGAGCACTTCGCCGCGCACGGTGTCGTGGCGATCAACCTGATGGGCTCGCCCGGCTCGGGGAAGACGGCGCTGCTCGAGGCCACGGCGCGCGCGCTCGGCGGCGGCGGGCGGCTCGCGGCCATGAGCGGCGACCTCGCGACGGACAACGACGCCGAGCGCCTGCGCAAGGCGGGCATCCCGTCGATCGGCATCACGACGGGCTCGGGCTGCCATCTCGACGCACGCCTCGTGCACGAGGGGCTCCATCGCCTCGACCTCCACGGCGTGGATCTGCTCTTCCTCGAAAACGTCGGCAACCTGGTGTGCCCCGCGATCTACGACCTCGGGCAGGCGGCGAGCGTGGTCGCGCTGTCGGTGACGGAGGGCGAGGACAAGCCGCTCAAGTATCCGGTGATGTTCCGCAAGGCCGACCTCGTCGTGCTCACGAAGATGGACCTGCTCCCCCATCTCGACGTGGACATGAAGAAGCTCGAGGACGCGCTGGCCCGCACGATGCCGAACCCGCGCGTGATCCGCGTCTGCGCCAAGACCGGCGAAGGCATCGCCGAGTGGACCCGCTGGCTGTCTGCGCTGCCCCGCCGTCCCGCGACGCACACGCACTCGCACGGCCACACGCACTGAGGCCATTCGGAGTAGCAGTACGGAGGCGGCGCAAGAACCTCCAATCTGGCGGGGCGGATGCTCCGCGCCGGGGAAGTAGCGGTACGGCTCCTCAGCAGATGCGGGGCAGCTGCTCGCCCGACATCATGTCCACGAT
>CAZJJQ010000617.1:0-2841 GCA_964546345.1 uncultured Planctomycetales bacterium | reverse complement strand
CGGGCGCGCTCGTGGGCCCGGGGCTCGCCGCGACCGGCGGCCCCGCGCACGCGCCGTGGACGCTCGCGCTGGGGGTGGGGCTCGCGGCGGGCGCCTTCCTCTCCCTCACGGGCTTCTGCGCGGTGAGCGCGGCGCGCCAGGTGGTGACGAAGCCGAAGGGCCAGCTCCTCGGCGCCGCCGCCCTCGTGCTCGGCTACCTCGCGGTGGCCCTCCTCACCGGGACCTTCCATGCCGGCACCGCCGGGCAGCCGTTCGCGCACGGGGACGGCCTGTGGAACGCGCTCGCGATGTCGCTCGTGGGCTTCTGCGGCGTGCTGGCGGGCGGCTGTCCCGTCCGCCAGGTGGTGATGGCGGGGGAGGGCAACGGCGACGCGTTCGTCACCGCGCTCGGGATCCTGCTCGGCGCCGCCGTGGCGCACGGCCTCGGCCTCGTGAGCTCGCCCGCGACGGGCCCGACGGCGTTCGGCAAGGTCGCGGTCGGGATCGGGTGGGCGTACGGCCTGCTCTACGCCGGCTCCGTCGTGCTCGGTCGGCGCGCGTCGGCCTCGCGCCCGTAGGCGACGCGGGCTACGCGGGGAGGTCGTCGGGACGGCCGGGGGCGACGTCGTCGAGCGGCGCTGCCGCGAACCCGGGGACTCCCTGGGTCCCCGCCGGATCCACCACCGGCGGCGGCGGAGGCGCGCGCTCCCCGGGCGGCCCCGCGTCGTCGAAGGACGGCGGCGCCACGACGTCTCCGAAGCCCCCGCCGGCGACCACGCGGCCGTCCACGAGGTGCACCGCCCGGTGCGCCTCCTGCGCGAGACGGACGTCGTGCGTGACGACGACCAGGGTCTGGTGATCGCTCGCGTTGAGGTCCCACAGCAGCCGACGGATGTCGGCGGCGGTGCGGCCGTCGAGGTTGCCCGTGGGCTCGTCGCAGAGCAGGAACCGCGGCTGGTTCTGGAGCGCGCGCGCGATGGCGACGCGCTGGCGTTCGCCACCGGAGAGCTGGCTCGGGCGGTGGGTGCGCCGCTTGCCGAGCCCCACGCGGTCGAGCATGCGCTCCGCACGGGCGCGTGCCTCGTGCTTGTGCTGCCGCCACGCCGAGGGCCCGTGGAGGATCATGGAGGGCAGCATCACGTTCTCGAGCGCCGTGAGCTCGGGGAGCAGGTGGTAGAACTGGAAGACGAAGCCCATGACGCGGTTGCGCAGGTTCGCGCGCTCGGTCGCGGAGAGCGACGCGCGGTCGCGGCCGTCGTAGTGGATCGTGCCGGCATCGGCGTGGTCGAGCCAGCCGAGCACGTGGAGGAGGGTGCTCTTCCCCGAGCCGCTCGTGCCGAGGATCGCGAGGATCTCGCCTTCGCGCACGTCGAGGTCCACGCCGCGCAGCACGTCGAGGGTCTCGGCGCCGATCCGGTAGCGCTTCGTCAGCCCGCGCGCCGAGAGCGTGACCGGGGCCGCGCCCGGGCCGGAGGCGAGGGGGGCGGGAGCGAGGACGGGGTCACTCATGGCGGAGCGCCACCACCGGATCCATGCGACCGGCGCGCAGGGCCGGTGGCAGGCCCGCGAGGAACGAGAGCAGGATGCTCCCGACGACGATGGCGGCGACCTGGCCGTAGTCCACGTGCGTGGGGATCTCCTTGAAGAAGTACACGTCCGGCGGGAAAATGCGGATCCCGACCTTCTCGAGCCCGTCCTTGATGCCGTTGACGTGGTCGGTGACGAAGAGGCCGAGGCCGAGCCCCAGCAGGCTGCCGACGACGCCGATGAGCAGGCCGCTCCGGAGGAAGATGGAGAGGATGCCCAGGGTCGTGCCGCCGAGGGCCTTCACGACCCCGATGTCCCGCGTCTTCTCGACGACCGTCAGCGTCAGCGTCGCCAGGATGGTGAAGCCCGCGAGCATCACGATGAAGGAGAGCACGACGAGCAGCATCACCTTCTCGTTGTTGATGGCCTTGACGAAGACCTCCTGGATCTCCTCCCAGGTCCTGACGTCGAAGCCCGGCAGCCGCTCGAGGAGGTCTCGCTTGACGGCCGCCGCCTTGTCGTAGTCCTTCAGCGCGACGCGGACCTCGTCGTACTCGCTCGGAAGCTTCTCCATCGCGACGAGCGTCTTGCGGTCGAGGTAGAAGCGGGCCTCGTCCGCCTTCTGGTCGTCCGAGTCGAAGACGCCGGACACGACGATCTTGTACGTGTTCGTCCGGAAGTCGGTGTCGCCGTTCTCCTTCGTCACTTCCTTGAAGGTGAGGATCTCGACGACGCGCCCGAGGAACTCCTCGGGCTTCTCGTGGGCGCCCACGAAGAGCTTGAGGAACGCGACGCTGAAGATCCCGGTGGTGCGGGGGAAGTCGGGGTCGGCGGCGAGCGGGTGGAAGAACGGCCGGTCGAAGTCGATCGCCGCCTTGAGGTAGTGCGCCAGCTGGCTGACCGCGCGGCCGTCCTCCTGCCGGCGGCGCTCCTTCCGCTCCTCGGGGGTCTCGTGCTTCGGGATCGAGAGCTGGCCCGTCTCCGCCGCCCAGTCGATGCCCACGGCCTGCATCAGGTGGAACTGCGACTGCGCGTTCTTCCTCGCGGTCTTCCAGGGGTGCCCGACGAACAGGCTCACCTGGGGCGAGGTGGCGAGCACGCCCGCCTGCCGGCGGATCTCGCGCGAGACGTCCTCGTAGGTGCGGTCCTCGGCCGGCCCCGGGTTGGGGGACACGATGAGGTGGGAGAGCGTGCCGCGCAGCACCTCGCGCACCTTCACCTGGAACCCGTCCATCACCGAGGTGACGACGATCATCACCGCGACGCCCATCATGACGCCCGCGACCGAGAGGAAGTTGACGAACCGCGTCCGGAGGTAGCGGACGCTCAGGAATC
>CAZJJQ010000616.1:0-2847 GCA_964546345.1 uncultured Planctomycetales bacterium | reverse complement strand
ATTCTCTACGACCGGAGTGTCAAGCCCCAGAGGGAGGTCAGGGTAATAAGCCGCCTGATACTCCCGCACCTTCTCCTTATTCCGCGCATACCAATCTGCTGCGTACTTCCTCTGGAGGGGACGCAAGCACTCCCTACACTGGTACTCACCAAAGCGGAGCCGGGGCAAGTCAGAAGATAGTCCGCATTTCGTGCAAAGCATGCCCATATCTTTGAACGAAGCTCTGCACAGATCGAAACTGCTGCATTCCTTGTAGGATGGAGCCTTGGATAGCTCGCAGTTGGACACGTTCGCCTCGCGGAGTGTGCGTCTCAGACGCCGAGGTGGGCGCACAGGGTTCACGCGCTGAGTCTGACACGCAAGACGAGGCCGGTGGAAGGGGCGGAAGCGTGGTGCCGTGGCTTTCGTGTACGGGTGCCCCCCCACCCTGGCAGCCAGTCTGGCCAGCAAACGCAGCCGTTCGGTGCCTGTTGGGTGCCTTCTGTGCCGCCAAGTGGCCGAACGGGGCGAAAGCGATTTCCATCGCTGGATCTCACGGAACGCCTCCAGTTGGCATCTGGATGCATTCTGGAGTGGCGTCCCCGAGAGGAGTCGAACCTCTGACCCCAGCTTTAGGAAAGCTGTGCTCTATCCAGCTGAGCTACGGGGACGCGCCCGGGCAGTGTACGGCAGCCGGGCGTGGGGGGGGAAGGGACCGAAGGGGGGCTGCGTCGAAGCCGTGACGCGGCTGCGACCCCGCCGCGACCCCGCCGTGACAGGGGGGGGACAGGATTCGCGGCGTTCGGGCCGACCGGGGCGGGAGTTTCCCTCGGATCGCGTCGGGTCCCGGGGTCTCCGTTCGCTGGAGGTGCGCATGCGTAGAGTCGTCGCTCTCGTCCTCCTGGTCGGTCCTCTCCTGCTGGCCGCGTGCGCGCGCGGGACCTGCCGCCCCTGCCTTCCCGCATGCGAGGCGCCCGCGCCTGCCGTCGTGGCGGTGGCGGCCGCTCCGTCCCCCGCGACGCTCGCAGCGCCCCGGAGCGTGAACCCGATCGCCGCGACGCCCGCACCCTCGTCGGCGCCGACTGCTGCCACCGTGGCCGACTTCCGTGCGAAGGTCGAGGCCGCCGCGAAGGCGGAGGGCCGCGTCGCCGCGATCGCCGCGCTCATGAGCGCGCACCCGGCCGAGGCGCGTGCGCTCGAGCTCGAGGCGTGGGCCGCCGCGGCGCCCGAGGGCGTCCTCGTGTACGACCTGCGGCCCTTCCTCGACGGCGGGAGCGACGCGAGCGTCGGGATGGTCCCCCTCGGCTCGGGGGTTCCTGCGCCCGAGGGCGCCCAGGGTCGCCTCACGCGGGTGGCCATGGGCGTCCTTCCGGCGGCCTTCGGGGGGGCAGCGCCCTCGTTCGTCCTGCGGGACGACGGGCTGGTGATCGCCGCCGACGAGTCGCACCGGGCGGCGGTCGAGGCGGCGCTCGACCGCGTGGCCCTCGTCGGGGGCGGACACGTGCGTGTGCGCTGCGTGGCGGTGGACGATCCCGATCGCGTCGCGAGCGAGCTGGGGATCGCGTCGCCCGCGCCCAGTGTGGATCCCGCGGCGCCGCTGACGGCCGTGGGCAAGGTCGTGTCGCCCCTCGAGACGGTGACCGACGCGCAGTGGGCCCGTGCCGCGGCGCATCGGGTGGATGCCCCGATGGCCATCGACGCCGTGGCCGGCTCGATGCGGGGCAGCAAGCGCTCGACCACCACCTCGTACGTGCAGGACTTCGACGTGAAGCCGGGGGCCTCGGGGATCGCGGATCCGATCATCGGGAGCCTCGAGGCAGGCTTCGCCGTGAACGCGTACCTGGCCTCGGTCGCGACGCCCAAGGAGGTCGATCTGAGGTTCGAGTGGACCCGCGTCGTCGCGCCCATGAAGACCTTCCGCACGACGCTCGCCAGCGCGCACGTGGCCCCCGGAGGCGTCGCGCCCTCGTTCGAGATCGACCTCCCCGAGCTGCGGGCCGTGAACGGCGACGTCCTCCTCCCCGCGAGGCTGGGGGCCGGGGCCTTCGTGCGCATCGGGGCGATCGTGGGCGTGCTCGCGCGCGTTGAGGCGGTGACCGCCGGCTCCGAGCCGAAGCCGGCCTGGCGGCGCGTGCATCCCGCACCCCTTGCGGCGGCACTGGCGCTGCCGGCCACGGCTGCCCAGCACTTCCTCGACATCCGCGTGCGCAGCCGGCGGGTCGGCGCCGACGCCCCCACGGAGGTGAGCGCCCCCAAGCTGCTCGTCCTCGAGGGGCAGGGGGCGACGATCTCGATCCTCGAGCAGCAGGCGTACGTCGCCGACTTCGACGTGGAAGTCTCCCAGGACTCGTTCATCGCCGATCCGATCGTGAAGTCGCTCCAGACCGGCCTCACGATCGGCGCGCGCGTGCTGACGGGACCGGACGGGACCGGGGTCATCGACGGCACCGTCGCCGTCGCCGACGTCGTGCGGCCGTACCGCCGGACGACGACCTCGCTCGGGGTCGGCGCACCCGTCACGATCGACCTGCCGACGACCCGGCAGGCCGTCGAGTCGTTCCGCGTCGTCGCCCGCGAGGGCGCGCCCTCCACGCTGTCCCTCTCGGTGCCCACGGACGCGGGCCCGACGCAGATCGACGTCGAGATCGTCTGGCGCCGCTACGTCGAGGGCACGCCGCCCGCCGCCAAGTAGCCCTCCGAGGGGGTGGGAAGGCCGTCCTCTTCCCCCGCCCCTCCCTCCCCCGCTGCCCCCACCCTCCCGGACAGGTCCCCCGCGTCAGCGCTCCGACGTCTTCGAGGTGGAGGCCTCCGGTGTCTCGCCCGCGGGCGGGGCGCCGAGCTCGGAGATGTGCAGCCTCCGCAGCCTCG
>CAZJJQ010000615.1:0-2850 GCA_964546345.1 uncultured Planctomycetales bacterium | reverse complement strand
CTCGAGAAGCTCGGCGCGCCGCTCGCCGTGGACGCCTCGCCCCGGTGCCTGCTCTGGGACGCCGACACCGTGCTCCTGCGCCCCACGGCGTTCTTCGACGCGGACGGGCGCGCGCTCGTCGCGCGGGAGACCGAGCACCACGCCCCCTACTTCCGCGCGCAGGAGCGCCTGCTCGGGCTCGGCAAGGTGGCGCCGTTCTCGTTCATCGCCCAGCACCTGCCCGTGCGCACGGAGCACCTCCGCGAGCTGCTCGCCCGCCTCGCTCCGACGGGGGGCGGCGCGCGGGACGCCGAGGGCGGCTGCGGGTGGGCGTGGCGCATCCTCGATGCGGTGGAGCCGGAGCACCTCGCCGGCGCCGGCTTCAGCGAGTACGAGACCTGCGGGAGCTTCGTCCACGTCGAGCACCCGGAGGCCGTCGTGTACCGCACCTTGCCGTCGGAGCGCCACGGATCCCTGATCTTCGGGCCGCATCCGGGGCGCCTCGACCTCCGCCGGCTCGCCCGCGCCTTCGCGCTCGCCACCTTCGAGACCTCCCCGTGCGCGTCCGCGCGGGAGGCCCGGGGGAATCGCGTGCGGAGCGTCCTCACCCCGTGGGCCGTGCCGAGGCGCGGTGGACACGGCGCGTGAACGGGGCGGCCCGGCGCGGCCCCCGCCGCCCCCCCCGTTCCCAGGGCCCTCCGCCGCGTGGCAGCATGGCCCCGCGATGGCCGAGTGCGTTCACCTCCGCCCCGAGGACGCCCGCCGCGTGCCCTGGAAGAACGGGCGCGGCGTCACCGAGGAGCTCGCGCTCTGGCCGGCCGGCGCCTCGTTCGAGCGCGGGGATTTCGACGCGCGGATCTCGCTGTCGTCCGTGCAGGAGCCGGGGCCGTTCTCGCCGTTCCCCGGCTTCGACCGGCTGCTCGTCGTCACGCGCGGGGGGGGGCTGCGGCTCGCGCATGGCGGAGACGTGCCGCCCGCCGACGTCGTGCGCTTCCGGCCGCACGCGTTCGAGGGGGAGTGGCCCACGCGGGCCGAGCTGCCCCACGGTCCCGTGGACGACTTCAACGTGATCGTGCGGCGGGGGCGCCTGCGGGTGGACGTCGAGGTGCTGTCCCTCGCCGGGGGGACGGGCCTCGGGGCCGTCCCGCTGACGATCCCGACCCTCGAGGGGTGGGCGGCGCCGGTGGCCGACGCGTTCGTGCACCTGGCGGAGGGGCACGCGCTCGTGCAGGTCGGGGGCGCGGGCTCGCCGTGGCCTCTCGGTCCGCGGGAGAGCCTGCTCGTGCGCGGCGCCGGCCCGGGCGATCGGCTCCGCGTGACGCCGGCGTCCCGCGCCGACGCGGCCGCGGCCGTCGTCCTGCTCGTCCGCCTCGCGGGCGCGTGAGGGCGCTCGAGGGGCGCCGAGGCCCGTTCCCGATCAGCGGCCGAACTGCGCCAGGATGCGCTCGAGGCCGGCCTGCAGGCCGCCCACGGCCGCGTGCTGGACCGCCTCGGACTCCATCGTGTCCACCACGCGTGTCTCGCCGCGGAGCACCTCGGTGCGCCGCTCGAGCACCGCGCCCGCCTTGCCGAGCGAAGGGCTCGCCGCCGTGAGCTCGGCCCTCCAGGCCGCCACGGTGGGGGCGGCCCGCATGGCCGACTTGCGCGCCGCGAGCGCGTCCTGCATGCCGCCCTCGATCTCGGGCGACAGGATGCGGTACGCCTCGCGGTCGAGCGCACCCTGATAGTCGCGGAGGGCGGGGGGCGCGTTGAGCGTCGGGGGCCAGACCGGGCCCCGGCCGGACGGCTTGAAGCCGCCCGAGGCCTTCGCCTCGACCTTGGGCGTCGGCGGCCGGGTGTCGGTCGGCGCGGGGGCCGCGCCCTCCCGCGGCATCGGGGCGCGGGTCATCGGGGGAGGCGGCGACGCGACCGGGCGGGCGACGGCGCTCGTGGGCCGCGGGGCCGGCGCCGTCATCGCGTAGGCGAGCGACGGATCGAGCGTCGGCGCAGGGGGTGTCGTTGGCGCCGGCGAGGAGAGGCGCGCGGGGCCGGACACGGCGTTCGGCGCCGAGGTGCGGGGCTCGGGAAGGGCGCCGGGAAACTCGGGGGCGGCGGGGGCCGGGGGCGCGAACGCCGGGGCCGGGACGGAGGTCACCGGCGGCGGCGCGTACATCGCGGGAGCGGGACGGGAGGGTGCGGCGGTCGCGGGGGACGGCGTCACGGTGCGCGGCAGGCCGTCCACCACGCGGAACAGGCCCTTCTGCAGCGAGTGGACCGTCGCGAGCTGGAGGATCAACGAGTCGTACGCGTCGATCACCCGCTCCTCCTGCCAGAGGACGCGGCTGCGCTGGCCGAGGCTCTCGACGACCCCCGCCAGGCTGGGCGCTGCCGCGACCACCATCCTCGACCAGGCGGCGACGGAGTCGGTCGCCCAGAGGGCGACCCCCTTCGCGGCGAGGGGGCGGCGCAGCGGGTCGGTGACCGCGGTCTCGAAGACCTGCGACGCCTCCGACTCGAGGCGGTCCCGGTAGCGCGTCAGGCTGCCCGGGGTCGGCGCCGCGCCCGTGGCCTCCGGATCGGCCTGGGCGTCCCTCGCGGCGGAGGGGAGGAGCGCGGTGCAGAGGCTCAGCGCGACGGAGCCCAGCCACGCCATACCAAGGAGTCTACGCATGCATCCTCCACCATGGGTGCCGTCCGGACAGCACGCCACCTCTTCGGATGATCGGTCAAGGTCCACGGATCCGGGAGAACGAAAAGGGCTCACCTCCGGTGGCCCCGAGCGCTGCGGAGGGCCGTGGGTGGTGTGGCCGACCTCACCGGCGGTCGGCGCCCGTTCCCTGTCGGTGGGGGGGTGTAGAGTACGAACAACATGCGTACAGACCGCGTGGATGT
>CAZJJQ010000614.1:0-2854 GCA_964546345.1 uncultured Planctomycetales bacterium | reverse complement strand
GCCGGCCCAGGGCCGGCCGCGGTGGACGGCCGCCGGCCGTGGCAGGCGACAGCCGGAATCGGCCGGTGCCCGCGGAAATCGGCCGACGCCCGACCCGCAGCGCCGCCCGGGATCGCCCGGCCCCCGCCGCCCCCCCGGTCGGCCTGCCTTGTCCGGGATCGGCCCCCGTGGTCCAATTCTCCGCCCCTCGTTTCGTCTCGTTATTCGGCCCGAACGGGTCCCCGGCGCCCGGATCCCTCGCGACCCCGGCTGCCCTCGCCCCTGACGGCGGAGCCTTCCGCATGTCCGATTCCGTGTCCCCTTCCTCCGAGCCCACGACCCCGGACGACCCGGTGGACCTGCCGCCGACGCCGCCCCCCGCGGCCCCGGTGGAGACGTCCGCCGTGGCGACCCCCGCGGAGGGGGAGGCGCCCGCCGAGGCGGCCCCCGTGGAGGCGCCGGTCCCCGACGAGGCGTTCGCGCCCCCGGAGCCGGTCGCGTCGCACGAGGAGGAGGCGCCGCCGACGGACGCCGCCGAGCCCGAGGACGAGGCGCCGGCGCATCGACCGGTGCAGGAGCGCTCGAAGGGCAAAGGCAGCGAGGAGGCGCGCGCGAAGGCGCTCCCGCGGCTCGCGAGCGGCCTGCCCCGCGGGGCGGCCGAGCACGTCGAGGCCATCGTCGAGGCGCTCGAGAAGGGCTATGACCCCGCGTTCCTCGGCAGGTTCCGCCGCGTGCTGACGGGCGGCCTCGACGAGCGGACGCTGCTCGAGGTGCGCGACGCATGGCGACGCCTCCGTGCGGAGGAGGAGCGGCGCGTGGCGCTGCGCGAGCTGCTGCGCTCGCGGGGCGCGCTCGACGCGGCCGTCGAGGAGCGGCTCGCGCGGGCCGAGGACGTGCCGGCGATGGAGGACATCGCGGCGCCGTGGCTGCCGGTGACGGCGGGGCGCGCGACGGTGGCGCGGGGCCTGGGGCTCCAGGGGCTCGCCGACGCGATCCGCCACGCGAAGGACGCCACGGCCCTGTCGGAGCTCGCCAAGTCCTTCGTGAAGGAGGGGGCCGAGCCCTCCAGCCTCGACGGCGCGCTCGCGGGCGCCCGCGACATCCTGGCGGAGACGATCGCCCTCGACGCGGTCCTGCGCGGGCGCCTGCGCGCGCTGTTCCGTCGGGAGTGCGCGATCACCGTCTCGCTGCGCGGCGAGAAGAAGGGCGACGCGGGCCGTCATGCGCCGCTCGTCGGGTTCTCGGCGCCGGCGGGCCGCGTGCCGCCGCTCAAGCTCCTCGCGATCCGCCGCGGCGAGCGCGAGCGCGTGCTCGCCACGACCGTCGAGCCGCCCGAGGCGAAGGCCATCGCCCTGGTCCACGAGGCCGTGGCGGCCGTGGTCGGCGACGCCCACCCGCACATGGGCTTCCTGCGCGCCGCCGCGGAGGACGGCTACCGGCGCATCCTGAAGCCGCTGCTGTCGTCCGAGCAGCGCGCCGAGATGAAGGCGCGCGCCGACGAGCTGGCGCTCGAGACGTACGAGCGGAGCCTGCGCAACCTGCTCCTCGGGCCCGTGGGCGGGCCGAAGAAGGTGCTCGGCGTCCAGCCCGACGTGACCGGCGGGCACCGGATCGGCGTCGTGGACGAGCAGGGCCGGTCGGTCCACTTCGGGCGGCTGCCCCACGAGGCGACCGCAGGACGGCCCGTCGTCGTGGCGGCGCTCAAGGACGTGCTCACGACCCACGCGATCGACGTGATCGCCGTGGGGACGAGCAACGGGCGCCGCGAGGTGCTCGACGTCGTGGCCGCGACCCTGGCCGAGCTCGAGCGGCCGGTGATCGTGACCGAGGTCCACGACGGCGGCACGCGCGCGGTCGAGGCGGCCGCGGTCGCGAAGCCCGTCCGGACCGAGACGGGGCTCGAGATCGCGCCGGAGTTCACCGGGGCCCTCTCCATCGCGCGTCGCTTCCAGGACCCGCTCGCCGAGTACGTCCGCCTCGACCCCAAGTCGCTGGGCCTGGGTCCCAACCTGCACGACGTGCACCAGGGACGGCTCAAGGAGCGCTTCGACGACGTGATCACGTCGTGCGTGGCGCACGTGGGCGTGGACGCCGCGACGGCCGACGAGCACCTGCTCGCGCGCCTGCCGGGGCTCGACATGGGCAAGGCCCGCGCGTTCGTGGCCTGGCGCGCCGCGGGAGGGACCCTCGGCGCCAAGGCGGCGCTCGGCGCCGTGCCGGGCGTGGGGCTCACCCCCGCGGAGCAGGCCGTCGGGTTCCTGCGCGTCCCCGGGGCGAGCGACCCCCGGGAGCGCACCCAGCTCCACCCGGAGCAGTTCGGCATCGTGGACGAGATGGCGGCGCAGGTGGAGACGGACGTGCCCGGGCTGTTCCGGGACGGGCGCCTCCGCGCGCGCATCGACCTCGGACGCCTCGTCAAGCCCGAGACCCCGATGCCGCTGCTCAAGCAGATCCTCTGGCAGGCGACGGCCGGGCTCGCCGACCCGCGCCCCGTGTTCACGGTGCCGACGAAGCCGCCGTCCGACGTGACGCTGCAGAGCCTGCGGCCCGGCCTGCTCCTCGAGGGGCGCGTCACCCGCGCCGTGCCGTTCGGCGTCTTCGTGGACGTGGGCCTCGGGGCGGAAGCCCTGGTCCCCCTCCCCCACGTCGGCGAGCGCCCCGGCATCGACCCGGCGACGGTCGCGCCCGTGGGCGCGGTGATCCACGCCCGCGTGCTCGAGATCGACCTGGCGAAGAGGCGCCTCACGCTCTCGATGCGCTCCGAGCGCGACCTGGGCTTCACGCGGCCCCGCTTCGACGAGCGCCGGGGACCGCCGCGCCCCATGGGCGCCGATCGAGGCCCCGCGACCGACCGCGGCCCGGGAGGCGACCGGGG
>CAZJJQ010000613.1:0-2861 GCA_964546345.1 uncultured Planctomycetales bacterium | reverse complement strand
AGCGGGATCGCCGCGATCCGCACGTCCATGGCGCCCGTGGTGGCGTCCTCGCGCCGCGCGCCGACCGTGAAGCGGCGCCGACCGTCCTTGGTCTCCCAGCCGAACAGCCGGGGTCCGAACCCGATGGAGAACGTCTCGACGCGGGTGCGGGTCAGGCGACAGGCGAGGAAGTGGCCCAGCTCGTGCACGAAGATCAGGGACCCGATGCCGAGGATCGCCTTGGCGATCGAGCCGAACGAGTGCGCGGCGTCGGGGAGGGCCGAGACGAGCGGGGCCAGCCCGGCGGAGATCAGCGTCGACATGCGGAGGACACCTCGGTGCGGGCCCACGCATCGACGCGTTCGAGGTCGGCGAGGGCGGGATCGGGGACGAAGGGATGGTCGCACAGGGCCGCGGCCAGGACGGGCGCGATCCCCGTGAAGGGCAGCTCGCCGGCGAGGAAGCGCGCGACGGCGACCTCGTCCGCCGCGTTGAGCGCGGCGCCCGCGGTGCCGCCGCGACGGGCGGCCTCGTACCCCAGGTCGAGCGCGGGGAACAGCGCGCGGTCGGGGGGCAGGAAGGTGAGCCGGGCGTAGTCGCGCACGTCGAAGCGCGGCGAGGCGGCGGGCAGGCGCTCGGGCCAGCCGAGCGCCCAGCGCACGGGGGTGCGCATGTCGGGAGGGCCCATCTGGGCGATCACGCTGCCGTCCACGAACTCCACGAGGCTGTGCACGACGCTCTGCGGGTGCACCACGACCTCGATGCGCTCGGGCGGCACGTCGAACAGCCAGCGCGCCTCGATCACCTCGAGCGCCTTGTTGAGCAGGGTCGCCGAGTCCACGGAGATGCGCGGGCCCATGTCCCACGTCGGATGCGCGAGCGCCTCCGCGGGCGTCACGCGTGCGAGCCGCTCCCGGGTGGCCCCGAGGAACGGTCCCCCCGACGCCGTCAGGATCAGGCGCGACACCTCGTCGCGCCCGCCCGCGCGGAGGCACTGGTGGATCGCGCAGTGCTCGCTGTCCACGGGCACGATCTCGGCGCCGGACGCGCGTGCGGCGCGCGTGAGGAGCGGCCCCGCCAGCACGAGCGACTCCTTGTTCGCGAGGGCGAGCCGCCGGCCGAGCCGCACGGTCTCCAGGCTCGCGGGCAGGCCCGCGGCCCCCGTGATCGCCTGCAGCACCGTGTCCACCCCGGCCTCGCGCACGAGCGAGAGCACGCCCTCCACGCCGACCCGCAGCTCGGGGTCGCCGGGGCGCAGGTCGCGGCGCAGGGCCGAGGCCGCCTCGGCGTCCACGAGCGCGATCCGCGGCGCGCCGAGCCGTCGGGCGAGCGCGAGCAGCTCGGGCCCCTTGCGGGCCGACGCGAGCCCCTCGACGCGGAAGCGATCGGGGTGCTGGCCGACCACGTCCACGGCCCGCTGGCCGACGCTGCCCGTGGCCCCGAGGAGGACCACGCCGACGGTGGGGGCGCGTCCGGAGGAGGGGGGCCTGGCCATCGCGCGCCACCATACCGGCAGTCCCCGGGGCACCGCACGGCCTCCCGGGCCCAGGGCCCCCCGAGCCGGCGGTCGGCAGGGGAGGCGGGCGAGGATCAGGAGGGGCCGGGGCGGCCATTCGTCGGAGGAATGGGGGGGCGCGGGGGGGCCGCCGTACCCTGGGCCTGCCCCTCCGCCCCCCGCGCCCCCACGCTTCCCGACCCGCACCGCCCCGAGGAACCCCCGTGACGAAGCTCACCTACCAGGATGCCGGCGTGGACGTGAAGGCGAAGGCCTCCCTCCTGTCCGGCATCGCCGCGTCGGTCCGTTCCACCTTCACCGAGCGGGTGCTCAACGAGCCGGGCGCCTTCGCGGGCATGTTCCGGGCGTCGTTCCCCGGGATGAAGGACCCCGTCCTCGTGGCGACGAACGACGGCGTCGGGACGAAGACGAAGATCGCCCGCCGGGTCGGGATGCACCGGGGGATCGGGGCGGACATCGTGCACCACTGCATCAACGACGCCCTGGTGCAGGGGGCCGAGCCGCTGTTCTTCCTCGACTACTTCGCGAGCGCGAAGCTCGACAAGCCGGTCTTCGAGGAGGTGATCGCGGGGGCCGCGGAGGCCTGTCGAGCCCACGGGATCGCGCTGCTCGGCGGCGAGACGGCGGAGATGCCCGACGTCTACGTCGCGGGCGAGTACGACTTCGCGGGCTTCCTGGTGGGGGTGGTGGACCGCGCCCGGGTCTGGCCGAAGGGCGTCGCGGCAGGGGACGTGCTCGTCGGCGTCGGCTCGGACGGCCTGCACACGAACGGCTTCTCCCTGGTGAACCGGCTGCTCGATCGCGGCCGCCTCGACCTCGCCGCCGAGCCGGCCGGCCTCGGGACCAGCGTCGGGCGGGCCCTGCTCGCGCCGCACCGCCCGTACCTGAAGCCGATGCTCGCCCTCCGCGAACGGATCGCGGTCCACGGGATCGCGCACGTCACGGGCGGTGCGTTCGCGAAGAACCTGCCCCGCGTCCTGCCCGAAGGCGTGGGCGCCGAGCTCGACCTCGCCTCGTGGACGCCGCCGCCCCTGTTCCGCCACCTCGTAGCGCAGGCGGGCCTGTCGGGCGCCGAGCCGTACGAGTTCCTCAACATGGGCTGCGGCCTCGTCGTGATCGTCGCCCCGGCGGATGCGTCGGCCGCGGTCGAGCTCCTGCGGGCGGCCGGCGAACGGGCGTGGGTCGCGGGGCGGCTGGTCCCCGGCGCCGGGGTGCGGCTCACCGGCGTCGCTCCCGCCTGACGTTCCCGCGAAGCGCGGCGCCGCCCGGCGCCCGTCCCCGCCCGACTTGGCGTACCCTGGGGGGATGCCCGACGGGTCCTCCGACGCGCGCCTCAGGCGCCTGCGCCGCGCGAAGCGGCTCGGGG
>CAZJJQ010000612.1:0-2868 GCA_964546345.1 uncultured Planctomycetales bacterium | reverse complement strand
CCCTCCCTCGGATTGGCGAGTGCGCTCGATCCCGCCCTGCGCGACCCCCGAGAGGAGGTGGGGGCGCGGGGGGGAGGGGGCGCCGGGGGCGCCTCCCGTCCGTCCCGGCCTGATACCGTGCCCGGGTTCCCGGAGACCCCTCCATGCAGCCCCGGTCCCTCCGCGCGACGTGGGTCGCGCTCGCGCTCCTCGTGGCCCCCGTCGCGGCCCTCGCCGGCGGGCAGGCGCCCTCCGCACCGCCGAAGCCGGCCCCGGCCCCCGCCAAGCCCGCCGAGCCCGCCGAGCCCGCCCCGGCGGGCGGGGGGATCGCGTTCGAGAGGACCACGTTCGCCGAGGCGCTCGCGAAGGCGAAGAAAGCCTCGCGTCCACTCTTCGTGGACTTCTTCAGCGAAGGTTGAGGCCCCTGCGTCGAGCTGGATCGGAACACGTTCCAGCAGGCCTCGGTCGGGGCCTTCTTCGCGCAGAAGCTCGTGGCGGTCCGCGTGAGCGAAGGCTCCGAGGCGGAAGCGCTCCAGAAGTCGTACCAGATCCACTCGTTCCCCACCCTCCTCCTGGTGGACGGCGACGGCGCCGAGCTGGATCGCTACCTCGGCTTCCTCGACGGACCCGCGCTCCTCAAGGAGCTCGAGCGGATCCTCCGCGGCGAGGGCACCCTGCCCGCGCTCGCCTCCGCCGCCAAGAAGGCCCCGGACGATCTCGCCGCCCAGCAGGCCTACGCCACCCGCCTCCTCGAGTCCGACGCGAAGGCCGCCGAGGCCGTCTTCACGGCGCTCCTCCCGAAGCTCGCGGCGAAGCCCGAGGAGGCGGTCCGGGCCCGGCTCGCCATCGCGAAGGCCGCGGGCCTCGCAGGCGACGAGGACCGCAGCCTCGACCTGACGCGCCAGGCGGCCGTCGAGGGCGTCGGGGTCTCGGCCGCGAACGAGGCCCTCCTGGAGGTCGTCGGGCGTCTCGCCTACGAGAAGCGGGACACGCTTGCGGCCCTCTCGACCGTGCTCGCGGCGCGCAAGGTCGCCGCGGAGAAGGGGCTGCCCGGGCTTCCCCCGGTCGTCGAGGTGCAGGCGTTGACGATCCTCGTCGAGACCGCCGCCGAGGCCTTCGAGAAGGCGGTGGAGGCCGACGAGGCCGCGGGCGGCGGCTCCGCCGAGGTGGCGCTCGCCGGCGCCCTGGCCCGCATCGACCCGAGCCGTGCGGCCGAGATCGGCCGGAAGGCCCTCGAGAAGCATCCCGACGACCCGAAGCTCCTCGTGGCCGTCGCGGGCCTTCTCCTCGAGACCGGGGACGTGGACGAGGCCCTGCCCCTCGCCGAGAAGGCGCTCGGCAAGGCCTCCGAGGACGACGAGAGGGAGCGCCTCGAGGAGCTGGTCGCGAAGATCAAGGCCGTCCAGGCCGTCCGCAAGGCGCGGGAGGAGAAGGCCGCCGGCAAGTAGGGCCCGGCGGCCGCGGCGCGGGAGGGGCGGCGGGAGGGGGCGGAGGTCCGCTCCCTGTCCTGATAGGCTCCGGCCGCCCACGGGACGCCTCCGTCCCGCGAACCGCTCCGAGGAGTCCTCCCATGTCGCGCCCCGTCCTGCGCGCCGCGTTCGTCGCGGCCGTGGCCTTCGCCCTTCCCCGCCTCGCGCTCGCCGACGAGCCCGCCCCGGCTCCCGCTCCCTCCCCGGCTCCGGCCCCGGCTCCCGCTCCGGCGCCGGCTCCGGCGGCGCCGGCCGTGGCGGCGGGCGTGACCTTCGAGGCCCACGACCTCCCCTTCGCCGACGCGCTCCAGAAGGCCAAGGCCGCCACGAAGCCCGTCTTCATCGACTTCTCGACGGAGTGGTGCGGCTGGTGCCGCAAGCTCGAGAAGGACGTCTTCAGCCGGGAGGACGTCGCGAAGGAGATGGAGGCGTTCGTGTGCCTCCACGTGGACGCGGAGAAGGGGGAGGGCGTCGAGCTGGCGAAGCGCTACGGAGCCCACGGGTTCCCGACCCTGGTGGTCGTGGACGCCGCCGGCGACGAGGTGGACCGCATCGTCGGGTACCTCCCGGCGGACAAGTACCTCGAGGAGATCGCCCGCATCCGCGCCGGGGAGGGCACCCTCCCGGCCCTCAAGGCGAAGGTCGCGGCGTCCCCCGACGACGCCGTCGCCGCGCTGGCGTACGCGGAGAAGCTCTCGGCGACGAAGCCCGCCGAGGCGGACGGCCTGCTCGAGGCCCTCGGGGCCAAGGTGAAGGGGAAGGACCGCGCCCTCGAGGCGAACGTGCTCTCCGTGCGGGCCCGCCTCGCGGAGGAGACCGGAGATGCCGCCAAGGCCGGGGCGCTCTGCGACCGCATCCTCGAGGAGTTCGCCGACACGGAGGCCGCCGCCGGCGCGCTCGCGAACGCGGTGAACGTGAAGATCGGCATGAAGGGCGACTTCGCCGCGGGGCTCGCCGTGATCGAGAAGGTCCGCGCGAGCGCGAAGGACGGCAAGCTGCCCCTCGAGGCCGAGATGCTCGCGGCCAAGATCCACGCGGCCATGGCGGGCCAGTCGCTCGCCCGCGCGGCCGCGGCCGCCGGGGACGACGCCCAGAAGCTCAACGAGGTCGCGTGGACCGCGTTCGAGATGCGCTCGAACCTGCGCGCGGCGGTGGGCTGGGCCCGCAAGGCCGTGGAGCTGTCGAAGGGGGCCCCGGAGATCCTCGACACCCTCGCCAACCTGCTCGCCGTGTCCGGGAGGCTCGACGAGGCCATCGAGCTCGAGGAGCAGGCCGTGGCGAAGCTCGAGGGCGCGATGCGGGCGGGCTTCGAGCTCAACATCGCGAAGTGGAAGGCCGAGCGCGACGCGCTCAAGGCGGCGGGTGCCGTCCCCGCCACGCCGGTCGAGCCCGCGAAGCACGAGTAGGCCAGCCCGGACCT
>CAZJJQ010000611.1:0-2870 GCA_964546345.1 uncultured Planctomycetales bacterium | reverse complement strand
CGCCCGAGATCGCCGCGGCCTCGTGCGCACTCGGCTCGGTGGCGTCCGCGGGCTCGCGGCGTTCCCGAGCTACCGTTCGATCCGCCCCCTCGGTGCGCTCCATCACCGACGCTTGTCCCGGGGTCTCCTCCCGGTCCGGGGCTTCCCACCGATCCACGGGTTCCCACCGCTCCGCCGGCTCTCCGGGCGGCGCGTCCGGGGCCGACGCCCTCTCGTTCCCGGGGTGCGCGGCTCCTTCCGTCCCGTCGCCGACGCCGCGCCTCCGACCGCGCCCGCCGCGCCGACGGCGCCGCCGGGGCAGCTCCCCGCCGCCCTCGAGGCTCGGCATGGGCTCTTCCTCGAGCTCCCGGACCGGGGCCACCTCGTCCTGCGTCTGGGGGAAGTCGCTCGGCGGGTGGGGGACCCGGCCGCGGACGTGGCGGTCCTCGTGCGCCCACACCTCGTCCGCGATGTCCCTCCAGCGGTCCACCGGCGAGAGGTCCATCCCGCGCGCCTCGAGGAGCAGCCCGTAGTACGCGAGCGCCTCCGGGAAGACGGCCCGGTGCACGAGGCTCGCCCGGCGGCGCTTCTGCTCCGGCGCCTCCTTCAGCCGATCGAGGAGCCAGAGGATCTCGCGGAGCTCCCACGACACCTTGCGCGGGATGCTCATCCGCAGCGCGATGGGCCGGAAGGCCACCTCGGTGTGGGTGGCGATGTCGGGCCCGAGCCGTCGGCCGTGGGTCCACTCGTCGAGGATCCACGGGCCGAACAGCGTCGCCATCTCGAGCGACTCGGGGACGCCCCGCGCGGCCATGCCCCATGCGTCGGCGGCGCCGAGCAGGTTCCAGGTGAGGTGCTGCGCCGGCGTGTCCTCGGGCTCCCCGCGGCTCGCGGCCTCGTGGGTGCCCCCCGCCGCCTTCGGCCAGTCGATGGGCCGGTCGAGGAACGCGACCAGCTCGGGCAGCCACCGGCGCAGGACGCCCAGCTCGTACAGCGTGCGCATCGTCCGCGAGGCGGAGCCGCGTCCGAGCACCTTCACGAGCTCGATGTAGAGCCGGGAGCGGCTCGCCTTGTCGATCTCCTCCGCGCACGAGGCGATCGCGCGCTCGAGCGTGGGCTCGAGCCGGCCGCCGATCCGGGCGGCGAAGTGGATCGCCCGGATCATGCGGACCGGATCCTCCTTCAGCCGGCGCTCGGGGTCGCCGATGGCGCGGATCGTGCGCGTCTCGAGGTCCTCGAGCCCGCCGACGTAGTCCACGACGCGGTCCTCGTTCGGGTCGTAGAACAGCGCGTTCACCGTGAAGTCGCGGCGGAACGCGTCCTCCTCGGCGTCGCCGAACACGTTGTCGTCGTAGATCGGCCGGTCCTCGCCGTCGGGGTGGAGCCCCTGCTCGCCCGGGTCGCGGCGGAAGGTGGCCGCCTCGACGATCTTGCCCTCGTCGAACCGGATGTGGGCCAGCCGGAACCGCCGCCCGATGATGAAGGCGTTGCGGAAGACCCGCTTGATGCGGTTCGGGGGGGCGTCGGTCGCGACGTCGAAGTCCTTGGGCTCGAGCCCGAGGAGGAGGTCGCGCACGCAGCCGCCGACGAGGTAGGCCTCGTGGCCCATCCGCTGGAGCCGCGTGACCACGTGGACCGCGTCGGGGTCGAGGGCCTCCCGCCGGATCCGTCCGGCGCCGGGGACCACCTTCGGCTCGCGACGGGGCTGGGACCGTTCGGGGCGTTCCTCCCCGCCGAGCTGCCCGCTCCGGTCCATCCGCGGGTCGTGGTCGAAGGAATCGCCGGGGATCGTCCAGTCCATTGGGGCCATCGTACGGCGGGGCCCGCCACAAGCGCCGTTCCCGCCGAAGCGCTCGCGCGGGGGGGCACGCCCGCTCCGCCTCGTGGACGACCCGCGCCGGGCCCCGGGGGGCCCCCGCGTGGGTCCTCCTCCTCCCCCGCCGCCCCCCGCCTCCTCCCGTGGATCGCCCTCCATCGGGTCCGCCCGCCTCTCCTGATCGGGCGTACGTGGCGCCGACACCCCCCGGCGCGTATCCTCCCGCCGAAGCGGAGGTTCCATGCGCCGCCGGATGCCCCTCGTGCTCGCGCTCTGCGTGCTGCTCCCCGCGTGCTCCGGGGTGAGCGATCTGGGGAAGGCCCCCGATCCCTTCACCGGGGCGGAGGGGGCCGCCGTCCGCAAGAAGGCCGACGAGGCGGTCGCTGCGAAGAAGTTCGGCGACGCCTGGAACCTCGAGGCCCAGTCGGGGACCGACCGGGCGCGCCTCGAGAGGGTGGCGCTCGCGTCCCTCGAGGCCGACGAGGGCCCGTACGAGGGAATGTTCGAGCAGCTGCGCAAGAAGTTCGGCGGGCTGTCGCCGGAGGCGAGGGCGCGGGTGACGGCGCTCTCCTCGAAGGAGATGGGGCTCCGGCACTGGACGCGCGCCGCGGACGTCGAGATCGCCGCCGCGGACGACCCGCCGGCCTTCTCGGGTGCCTGGGCCGTGTACGAGAAGACGCCGCCGGACGAGGCGCTCGCGGTGCTCACGACGATCCGCAAGGCGAAGAAGGCCCACGACACGGCGCCCGCGGCCGAGCAGCCGAGGTAGCGCGTGGCGCGCCTCGGCGTCGCGGTGGTGGGGTGCGGGGAGTGGGGTCGCAACCACGTGCGCGCGTTCGTCGGGCTCGCCGGCGCGCGCCTCCTCCACGTCGCGGACCGCAGCCCCGAGCGGCGCGAGGTGGCCCGCGGGATCGCGCCCGACGCGGTCGTCTCCGAGGACGTCGCCGTCGCGTTGGCCGATCCCGCGGTCGGGGCCGTCGTCGTCGCGACGCCGAGCCCGACGCGCGCCGCGCGCGGCCGCGCGGCGCTGGCGGCGGGCAAGCACGTGCGCGTCGAGAAGCCGCTCGCGCCCACG
>CAZJJQ010000610.1:0-2871 GCA_964546345.1 uncultured Planctomycetales bacterium | reverse complement strand
CAGCGAGGCCGCCCCTGGGAAACGTGGGGCTGTACTGGGTCAAGCCGTCGCCCTTCAAAAAGTACTGGCCGATGATCGCCATTCTCCACCTCCGGTTGGATTTTCTCGGTCTTCACTCCCGCCGAGGGCTTGTCCCTCAGCGCCGTGCGACAGGGGACACCATGCAGCGGGACAGGTCAACAACTTTCTTCTTCCCCTTAGTCCCAGTTGCCGCAACCCAGCCCCGCGCAACGGCTTACGCAGTCCGCACAGTCACAGAACCGTCACATCGGGCGTTTCGGGGCGCTGGAGGCAGAACTCAAATTCGAGCCTGACCCAGGTCCCCCGCTCGATGTCGGGGCTGAAGGTGTGCGTTCCGACCATGGGCATGATCCGGTGTCAGCGGCTGTTGGTTTCCGCCTGATTCCGGCGCTCTGGTTCCTCTTGCTCCGCGCTGAGGGTGGGCTGGATCTGGTTCCCCCCCTCGAAGACGAGGCTGGATCTGGTTCCGCCGGCGCCGGGTCTGGTTCCCGCCCGGCTCTGGTTCTCCGGGTGGGCACCTTGCCGGCCGCCGCGTAGAACCCGTGCATCCCCAGGCACGAGATGGGGCCCACAGAGCTATCACCTCCGTGGACCCCGGTTGGAGTGCGGCGATACGCAGCTCCGTGGAGGAGTGTGCCTCGGCGCCAGCCGCTCGTAAAGCCCCTGCGGGAGGGGTGCGGCGATCATCGAGGCGGCGCGGCTGTTCGTCTGTGAGCGGTGCCGTGCCCAGGTCGTGGTCTGTCGTGGATGCGACCGCGGGCAGCGCTACTGCGGCGAGGGGTTGGGGTCCACCGTCTATCTTTGCCTTGCCGTCTCACCTCGACGGCCCTGGCCCGATCCCCTCGGCCCGTCGATCGGTCAGGACCGAGCGGGGAAGTCTGTAGCGGCGGAGAAGTGCCCCGCATTCCCAGACCACAACTGGTTGTGGTCGCACGGCCCCGAGATAGCCCCAATTTCCGCTCGATCAACTCATCATGTCGGGGCCGTGAAACAGCGTAGAACCGCTCAAAATCACCCCCTACGCATCACTATTCGATTCCATATTCCTTCATCTTCTCCCACAGGTTCTTGCGCGAGATCCCCAGGATCTCGGCGGCCCGCGCGCGATGGCCCTCCGAGGCACGCAGGACCCGGCGGATGTGGGCCGCCTCGGCCTCGCGCACGATCTCCTTGAGCGCGACGAGCGCCTCTCCCGCCCCGTCGTCCGCGCGGCCCTTGCTGCGCCGCCGAAGCGCGCTCTCGAGGAGCACGTCCCGCGAGAGCACGCGCGACGGGGGGGAGAGCGCGATCGCGCGCTCGACCGCGTTCTCGAGCTCGCGCACGTTGCCCGGCCAGCGGTAGGCGGCGAGCTCGACCATGGTCTCGGGAGGCACGCCGTAGGCCTGGCCCTGCCCGTGGCGCCGGATGAAGTACTCGATCAGCAGGGGCACGTCCCCGTCGCGCTCCCGCAGCGGGGGGAGCTCGAGCGGCACGACGTTGAGCCGGTAGAAGAGGTCCTCGCGGAACTCGCCGTCCTCGGCGGCCTCGCCGAGGTCCACCTTCGTGGCGGCGACGACGCGCACGTCCACCTTCACGGGCTTCTCGCCGCCCAGCCGCTCGAACTGGCGCTCCTGCAGGACGCGGAGCAGCTTCACCTGGGTCTCGAGCGGCATGTCGTCGATGTCGTCGAGGAAGATCGTGCCGCCGTCGGCACGCTCGAACCGGCCGAGCTTGCGCTCCTTGGCGTCCGTGAAGGCGCCGCGCTCGTGACCGAAGATCTCGTCCTCGAGGAGCGGCGCGGGGATCGCGGCGCACGCGAGCGGCACGAACGGCCCCGCGCGGCGGCGCGACAGCTCGTGGATCGCGCGCGCGACCCGCTCCTTGCCGGTGCCCGACTCGCCGGTGATGAGCACGTTCGCGTCGTTCTCGGCCACCGCCCGCACGCGGTCGAGCACCCGGAGCATGGCGGGGCTGCGCCCGATGATCTGGTCGAGGGCCTTCTCGCGGCCGAGCGTCTGCCGGAGCTCGGCGTTCTCCTGCCGGAGCCGGTGGAACTCCTCGATCTTGCGCAGGATGACGACGATCTGGTCGTTGTCGAAGGGCTTGAGGACGTACTCGAACGCGCCCTTCTTCGTCGCGTCCACGGCCGACTCGATGGTCCCGTACCCGGTGATGATGATCACCTCGGTCTCGGGCCGGCTGCGCTTCACCTCGTGCAGGAGGTCCATCCCCGTCGCCCCGGGCATCTTGATGTCGCTGATCAGGACGTCGTAGGGGTGCTCGGAGAGGAGCGCCCGCGCCTCGAGCCCGTCCCGGGCGAGCGTCACCTTGTGCCCCGCGCGCTCCAGGTCGTCCCGGAGCGTGATGGCGATGGCGCGTTCGTCGTCGGCCAGGAGGATGCGCACGGGGAGGAGGGCCTCGGAGGGGGGGGAGCGGACGGGATCGGGGACCGGGCGGTCGGGCGACCCGCGGGACGCCGGATTCTACGGGGCGCCCCCCGCCGCGGAGAGCCCCGCCCTCCCGATCCGCGCAGGAACCGGGACCGTCCGGCCGAGAGAGGAGGTGGGAACGTCCCTCCGGCATCGGAAGATGGGCCGTTCCGGCCCCCCGTGCCCCCCCCCTCCTCCGCCCTGATCGTCGCCCCGAAGGGCCCCTCGCGTCGCGCCGTCGCGTTGACGATGCGCGACCTCGGCCTCTCCGTGTCCACGGCCGCCGATCCCTTCGAGGCCACCGCCCGCTTCGCCGAAGCCCCCACCGACCTCGTGGTCGCCGACCTCCTGGGATGGCGCCGCCGCGACCTGGCCTTCCTCGGCGCCGTCCGCGCCCGCGCGCCCGGGGCGGCCCTGCTGCTCCTGGTCGGCGACCGGGAGC
>CAZJJQ010000609.1:0-2872 GCA_964546345.1 uncultured Planctomycetales bacterium | reverse complement strand
GACGGGGCCGCCCCGGCCTTGCCGGGCTTGGCGGCCTTGGCCGTGCCCTTCGCCGCCGTGGGCTTCGCGGGCCCGCCCCGGGCCGCCATCGCCGCGTGGGCCGCGGCGATCCTCGCGACCGGCACGCGGAACGGCGAGCACGACACGTAGTCGAGCCCCGCGCGGTGGCAGAAGTCGATGCTCCTGGCGTCGCCCCCGTGCTCGCCGCAGATGCCGACCTTGAGCCCCGGGCGGCCCTTGCGGCCCCGTTCGACCGCCAGGCGGATCAGCTCGCCCACGCCGTCCTGGTCCAGGCTCTGGAAGGGGTCCTGCGGCAGGATCCCGAGCTCGACGTAGGCCGGCAGGAAGGACCCCGCGTCGTCCCGGCTGTAGCCGAACGTCATCTGGGTGAGGTCGTTGGTGCCGAAGGAGAAGAACTCGGCGTCCTTCGCGATCCCCTCGGCCCGCAGCGCCGCGCGCGGCACCTCGATCATGGTGCCGAACACGAGCGGCATCCGGACCTTCTCCTGCGCGAGGGTCTCCTCGGCGACCGTGCGGAGCCGGTCGCGGAGGATCGTGAACTCCCTCTCCGTGCCGACGAGCGGGATCATGACCTCCGGCTTGACGGGGCGCCTTGCCTTCGTCTCCGCGGCGGCGGCCTCGTAGATGGCCCGCACCTGCATCTCGTAGATCTCGGGGAACGTGATCGCGAGGCGGCAGCCGCGGTGCCCGAGCATCGGGTTCATCTCGTGGGGGCGCCGGGCGCGGTCGCGGACGGCGGCCTCGGGGACGCCCAGGCTCGCCGCCACGGTGCGCACGGCGTCGGGCTCGTGGGGCAGGAACTCGTGCAGCGGCGGGTCGAGGAGCCGGATCGTCACCGGCGTGCCCTCCATGGCCTGGAAGATCCCCTCGAAGTCCTGCCGCTGCATGGGGCGGAGCTTCTCGAGGGCGGCCTTCCGGGCCTCGAGCGTCTCCGCGAGGATCATCTCGCGGACGGCCGTGATCCGGTCGCCCTCGAAGAACATGTGCTCCGTGCGGCAGAGGCCGATGCCCTCCGCGCCGAACGCGCGGGCGGTTTTCGCGTCCCGCGGCGTGTCGCCGTTGGTCCGCACCCCGAGGCGCTTGATCGCGTTCGCCCACCCGAGCAGGGTCTCGAACTCCTTCGTGATGCCCGGCGGGACCGTCGCCACCTCGCCGCGCATGACCTCGCCCGCGGTGCCGTCGAGCGAGAGGACGTCGCCGGCCTTCACGACGACGTCGCCCACGGTGAACCGCTCCGCCGCCGCGTCGATGCGCACGGCGCCGACGCCCGCCACGCAGCACTTGCCCATGCCGCGGGCGACCACGGCTGCGTGGGAGGTCATGCCGCCGGTCGCGGTGAGGATGCCCTCGGCGGCGTGCATGCCCCCGATGTCCTCGGGGCTCGTCTCGTTGCGGACGAGGATCACCTTCTCGCCCGCGAGCCCGCGGCGCTCGGCCTCCTCGGCCGTGAACACCACCTTGCCGGTGACGGCCCCGGGGCTCGCGGGCAGCCCCCGCGCGATCACGTCGCGCTTGGCCTCGGGGTCGAAGGAGGGGTGGAGGAGCTGGTCCACCTGGGCGGGCTCGACGCGGGAGACGGCCTCCTCGCGGGTGATGAGGCCGTCGCGCGCCATCTCGAAGGCCGCGCGCACCGCGGCCGCGGCGGTGCGCTTGCCCCGGCGCGTCTGGAGCATGAACAGCCGTCCGTCCTCGATGGTGAACTCGACGTCCTGCATGTCGCGGTAGTGCCGCTCGAGCAGGTCGCGGATCGCGAGGAGCTCGCGGTACGCCTTCGGGCTCTCCTTCGAGAGGTGCTCGATCGTCTCGGGGGTGCGGATGCCGGCGACGACGTCCTCGCCCTGCGCGTTCATGAGGAACTCGCCGTAGAAGCGGTTCTCCCCCGTGCTGGGGTCGCGCGTGAACGCGACGCCGGTGCCCGAGGTCGCCCCCAGGTTGCCGAACACCATCGCCTGGACCGTCACCGCCGTGCCGACCAGGCCCGTGATCGCGTGGATCTTGCGGTACTTCACCGCGCGGTCCGACTCCCACGAGCCGAACACCGCGGAGACCGCGTGCTCGAGCTGCGCGTAGGGGTCCTCCGGGAACGGCTTGCCGACGTGCTGCGCGTAGACCTCCTGGTAGCGCTCGACCACCTCGGCGAGCGCCGTCGCGTCGAGGTCGGTGTCGCTGCGGGCGCCCACCCGCTGCTTGACGGCCGCGAGCGCGTGCTCGTACGCGTCGTGGGGCACGCCGGCGACGACGTTCCCGAACATCTGGAGGAAGCGCCGGCGGGAGTCCTGCGCGAACCGCGGGCTGCCCGACAGGGCGGCGAGCCCGGCCACGCACGCCGCGGACAGGCCGAGGTTGAGGACCGTGTCCATCATCCCGGGCATGGAGACGGCCGCGCCGCTGCGCACCGAGAGCAGGAGGGGCCTCTTCACGTCGCCGAAGCCGCGGCCCAGCTCCTTCTCGAGGCGCGCCACGGCCTTGCGCACCCCGGCCATCACGTCCTTCGGCACCCGGCGCCCGGCCGCGTGGTATCGGGGGCACACGGTCGTGGCGATGGTGAAGCCGGGGGGGACCGGGAGCCCCAGCAGGCACATCTCGGCGAGGCCGGCGCCCTTCCCCCCGAGCACCTCCTTCTGCGTCCCGTCGCCGTCCGCTCGCCCGGGCCCGAACTCGAAGATGTCCTTCATGACGCGCGGCTCCCTCGTCCGGCCGTGCACCCGACCCCCTGGGTCGAGCCGGCAGGACCGGACAGCCTACCCGAGGGGCCCCCGGTCCCGCCCCCGTCGCCGCGCCCGCGGCGCGGCCCGGCGCCTTACCTCGACGGCGTGCCGTCGGGAGAGCCGAGCGGGCCACCGCCGTCCGG
>CAZJJQ010000608.1:0-2872 GCA_964546345.1 uncultured Planctomycetales bacterium | reverse complement strand
GGACCTGCGCGTCACCGGCGGGTCCGAGCACCTCAACCAGACGCTCGAGAAGGCCGGCCGACTCGCCGACTTCCTCGAGTTCGCCGAGCTCATGTGCCTCGACGCGTTGACGCGCGAGGAGTCGTGCGGGGGCCACTTCCGGGAGGAGCACCGGACCCCGGAGGGCGAGGCGAAGCGCGACGACGAGCGGTTCTCGCACGTCTCCGTCTGGGAGCACCAGGGCGAGGGCCGGGCGCCGGTGATGCACAAGGAGCCCCTCGTGTTCGAGAACGTCCACCTGTCCACGCGGAGCTACAAGTGATGAACCTCACCCTCCACGTCTGGCGGCAGGCGGGGCCGGACGCCCCGGGGCGGATGGAACGCCACGAGGTCCGCGGCATCTCCCCGGACATGTCGTTCCTCGAGATGCTCGACCTCGTCAACGAGAACCTCCTGCACGAGGGCAAGGAGCCCATCGCGTTCGAGCACGACTGTCGCGAGGGTATCTGCGGCTCCTGCTCGATGATGGTGAACGGCGCCGCGCACGGGCCGCAGAAGGCCACCACGGTCTGCCAGCTGCACATGAGGACCTTCCGGGACGGCGACACGATCCAGGTGGAGCCCTGGCGCGCCAAGGCCTTCCCGATCGTGCGCGACCTCGTGGTGGACCGCACGGCCTTCGACCGCATCATGGCCGCCGGCGGCTTCATCACGTCGAACGCGGGCAGCGCCCCCGACGCGAACGCGATCCCCATCCCGAAGCAGGACGCGGACGTGGCCATGGACGCCGCCGCCTGCATCGGCTGCGGCGCGTGCGTCGCGGCCTGCCCGAACGCGAGCGCCATGCTCTTCACGGCGGCGAAGGTCGCGCACCTCGGCCGGCTCCCGCAGGGCCGTCCCGAGTGGAGCCGTCGCGTCCGAGCCATGGTGGACCAGATGGACGCCGAGGCGTTCGGCCGCTGCACGAACCACTACGAGTGCATGGAGGCCTGCCCGAAGGAGATCCCCGTGCGCTTCATCGCCGAGATGAACCGGGCCTATCTCAAGGCGTCGCTCTCCGCCGAGGAGGAGAAGGGCGAGCAGGGGGGCGTGGGGTAGCGAAGCCACCGGCGTCGTCCGCCTCCGCCGGCCGCGACGGAGAGCCCGGCCCCCCGCGTCCACGTCCCGTGAGCCTGCCTTCCGTCCCGCCCCGGGTGAGCGTCGTCGTCCCCGCCTTCGACGGCGAGCGCTTCCTCTCGCAGGCCCTCGACGGCATCCTCGGGCAGACGTACCGCGACCTCGAGCTCATCGTCGTGGACGACGGTTCCACGGACGCGACGCCGAGGATCCTCGCGGAGGCCGCCGCGCGGGATCCGCGCGTGCGGGTCGAGCGCCTGGAGAGGTCCGGGCACACGGCCGCGACCCGGCACGGCCAGGGGCTCGCGCGGGGCGAGCTCCTCGCGCACTGCGACCACGACGACGTGTGGGAGCCCACGCGGCTCGAGCGCGGGGTCGTCTTCCTCGACGCCCATCCCGACGTGGCCGTCGTGGGCAGCCAAGCGACGCTGATCGATGCGGAGGGCCGTCCGATCGGGCGGATCCAGCATCCCTGCGAGCCCGAGGCCGTGGCGCGCGCCCTGCCCTCGTCCAACACCTTCTGCCACTCCTCGGTGCTCTCGCGCACGTCCGTGATCCGGGCGGTGGGGGGGCACCGCGTCGCGTTCCGGCAGGCCAGCGACTACGACCTGTGGCTCCGCGTCTCCGAGCGCCATCGGCTCGCGAACCTCCCCGAGCCCCTCGTGCGCTACCGGGTCCACTTCCGCAACATGACGGTGCTCGATCCCGAGGCCGCCGGGGGAGGAGGGGTCGCGGCCCGTGCCGCCGCGCGCACCCGGCGCGAGGGTCGCCCCGATCCCCTCGAGGACCGCCCGTACGCGGTGGACGAGCTCCTCCGGGCCACCGGGGCCGACGCCCACGACGTGCTCGTCGAGGGCTTCGGCCTCGCGCTCCACCTCGCCGATCTGGCCCGCGCCGCACGGGCACGGGACGCGGAGCGCGTCTGCCTGCACCGCGCCTATGGGCTCGGGTGCCGGATCGGCATGTCGAAGAGCCGGGCGCGGCACCTGCTCGAGCGCGCTTCGTGCCTCCATGGCGAGGAGGGGCGGCGCCTCGCGGCCTTCGGTGCGCGGTGGGCCGCCCGGGCGGTCCGGTGGTTCGGGCCCCGCGCGCTGCTCGGACGGGCGATCGGGTGACGTGCCGCCCGATGCCTGCGGGAGTCCCCGGGACCTCGGGGGCACAGGCGGCCCTTCCGACCGCGTGGGGGCACGCAGCCGCTCGTGGTGGTTCCCGCCGGTCGCGGCGGCGGGTAGGATCCGGGCACGGAGGTGCGGCATGCGAAGACTCCTGGCGCGCTCGTCCCGGGGGGCCGCGGCGGCGTTCCTCGTGCTGCTCGTCGCATCCCTGCTCGTCGGCTGCGGGGCCGGAGGCTCCGGTGGGGGCGCGTACGCGACGGTGGCGTTCTCCAACGACCCCGCTTCGACCCACACGATCACGCAGGTGGTCTTCGACTACTTCGACCTGTCGCTCATCGGCGACCGCAGCGAGTCCGTCTCCGTCGCCCCCGGCCAGAGCGTCTCCTTTCAGTTCAACCGCTTCCAGGCGGAGAACCTGTTCGACGCGACGCTCACCTGGTCGGACATGACCACCACCGTGATCCCGCTGTTCCCGTTCGCGGTCGGGGGCGGGAACCTGTCCTACCCGGTCACGCATTGACGGTCGGACCCCCACGGCGCCCCGCGACCCCTTCCCGCGGCGCGGCGCCGCCCGCGAGGGGGGGGCCGCAGGCGGCTGGCCCACCGAGCGAGGGCGACGTCGGTGCGGACACTGCATGGCGCCCCGGCGAGGAATCGAACCT
>CAZJJQ010000607.1:0-2876 GCA_964546345.1 uncultured Planctomycetales bacterium | reverse complement strand
AGCGCGCGGCCGGGGACGAGGCGGCACGCGCCGGCGGCGTCGAAGCGCCAGCCGTGGTAGGGGCACTGCAGCTGCCCACCTTCCACGCAGCGGCCGAGCGACAGCGGGACGTTGCGGTGCGAGCACCGGTCGAGCAGCGCCCCGGGGGCGCCGCCCTCGCCGCGGAAGAGGACCAGCGGGGTGCCCTGGACCGTGCACGCGACCGGCCGCGATCGCAGCGCCTTCGACGGGCAGGCGACGAACCACGCGCGCGGCAGCCGCACGACCGAGTGGCGGCCGGATCCGGGGCCGTGCGCGGCGGCCTCTGCGGGGTCGGGGGCGTGCATCGCGAGGGGGATTGTAGGGGGCACGGGCCGCCCGGCGCGAACGGGGGAGCTCCCCTCCCCCGCCGCCCCCACCCTTCCCCCGCGGGCCGCGTCGCCCGCCCGCGGATCCGCGCCGCCGGGGGAACGGCGACGGACTTTGCCCCGGCACGGTACGTTCGGTACGTCCTAGTTCCCGTGCCAGCTCTGGAGGATCTGGACGTAGTTGGCGCGCTCGTACGCCGTCGGGTCGGGGCAGCGCAGGAGGCTCATGCTGCCGATCGCCTGGCGCAGCGAGGCGTACTCGTTCTCCTCGAGCCAGCGGGAGACCTCGGCGACGACGGTGCCGAGATGGGCGGGGCCGCGCTTGAGGAGCGCGGAGACCATCTGCACGCCGCTGGCGCCGGCCATGATGGCCTTGAGCGCGTCGCGCGACGAGTGGACGCCGCCGGTGGCCGCGAGGGAGAGGCCGACGTGGCCGAAGAGGATCGCGAGGAAGCGCAGGCGGAGCGGCAGCTCGGAGGAGTCGGAGAGGTGGAGGTCGCGGACGACGTCGAGGGTGTCGGGGTCGATGTCGGGCTGGTAGAAGCGGTTGAAGAGGACCACGCCGTCGGCGCCGGCCTCCTCGAGACGGCGGACGAAGGACGCGAGCGACGAGTAGAACGGCGAGAGCTTCACGGCGACGGGGATGCGGATCGCCTTCTTCACCTCCCGGACGACGTCCACGGCGCGCGCCTCGACGGCCGCGGCGTCCTCGAGCGGGTCGGTCGGGATCGTGTACAGGTTGAGCTCGAGCGCGTGCGCGCCGGCCTGCTCGATGAACCGCGCGTACTCGAGCCAGCCGCCCGGCGTCGAGCCGTTGAGCGAGCCGATCACGGGGATGCGCACGGCCTCGCGGATGCGCCGCAGCCGGTCGAGGTAGGCGTCGGTGCTCATGCCGAAGCTGGCCGCGGCGGGGAAGTAGGAGAGCGCCTCGGCGAACGACTCGCCCGGGCCGTCGAGGTGACGCAGGGCGGCCATCTGCTCGCCGCGGACCTGCTCCTCGAAGAGCGAGCGCATCACGATGGCGGACGCGCCGGCGTCCTCGAGGCGGCGGACGACGTCGAGGTCGTCCACGAGGGGGGAGGCACCCACCATGAGCGGGTGCGCGAGGGGAAGACCCAGGTACGTGGTCGAAAGGTCCATGGACGCCTCAGCGGGGGGTCGCGGGAGACGAGGACGGGGAGGTGGGGAGGGGGGGGGCGCCGGGGGCCGGGGCGGTGGGGGCCGGGCCGGAGGGCGGCGAGGCCGGGGCCGCGGGGGGGACGAGGGACACGCGCTTCATGGCGGCGAGCTGCTCGTAGTGCGAGCGGCGCTCGGCGGCCGCGCGCTCGGCGGCCTCGACGAAGCCCGCGTACTTCTTGGGATCGGCGAGCGCGATGGAGCGGAAGCGGCCCTCGTTCTTCATGAACTCGCGGGCCTTCACCGTGGGCGCGCCGGAGTCGAGCTCGAGGGGCGGCAGGCCCTGCGCGGCGCGGCGGGGGTCGAAGCGGTAGAGCGGCCAGATGCCGGAGCCGACGGCGAGCTTCTGCTGCTCGGCGCCGAGCGAGAGGTCGTAGCCGTGCGCGATGCAGGGGCTGTACGCGATGAGGAGGGACGGGCCCGGATAGGCCTCGGCCTCCTGGAAGGCGCGCACCGTCTGGACGTCGCGGGCGCCGAAGGCCACGCGGGCGACGTAGACGTGGCCGTAGCCCATGGCGAGCAGGCCGAGGTCCTTCTTGCCGACCTGCTTGCCGCCCGCGGCGAACTTCGCCACCGCGCCGACCGGGGTCGCCTTGGACGCCTGCCCGCCGGTGTTGCTGTAGACCTCGGTGTCGAGCACGAGCACGTTCACGTCGTGGGTGGACGCGAGGACGTGGTCGAGGCCGCCGTAGCCGATGTCGTAGGCCCAGCCGTCGCCGCCCACGATCCAGACGGACTTGCGCACCAGGTGGTCGGCGAGGGGCTCGAGCCGGCGCGCGTCCTCGCTGCGCAGGGAGGCGAGGCGGGCCTTGAGCAGGGCCACCCGCTCGCGCTGGGCCGCGATGCCCGCCTCGTCGGCGTGCCCGGCGCCCTCGAGGAGCGCGAGGACGAGCGCGTCGGAGAGCGTGGGCGCGAGGCGTTCGAGGAGCATGGCGGCCTGCCGCGCGTGCGCGTCGAGCGCGAGGCGGAAGCCCAGCCCGAACTCGGCGTTGTCCTCGAAGAGGGAGTTGGCCCAGGCGGGGCCGCGGCCGGCGTCGTTGGTGCGGTAGGGCGTGGTGGGGAGGTTGCCGCCGTAGATGGACGAGCAGCCCGTCGCGTTCGCGATGAGGGCGCGGTCGCCGAACATCTGCGTGAGCAGCTTGACGTAGGGCGTCTCGCCGCACCCGGCGCAGGCGCCCGAGAACTCGAAGAGGGGCTCGAGGAACTGCGAGCCCTTCGCGTCGAGGCGGACCTTCGTGCGGTCGGGGTCGGGGAGGTCGAGGAAGAAGCGGAAGGAGTCGCGCTCGACCTCGCGATGCTCCTCGGCGGGCAGCATGTCGATGGCCTTGTGGCGCGGGTTGCCCTTGTCCTTCG
>CAZJJQ010000606.1:0-2877 GCA_964546345.1 uncultured Planctomycetales bacterium | reverse complement strand
GCGACCGAGAGGAAGTTGACGAACCGCGTCCGGAGGTAGCGGACGCTCAGGAATCGTCTGTACACGGTGACGAGGGCCTCGGGGCGAGGACGGCACCATACCCTACGACGACGAGGTCACCCGCGATTCACCGATGCGTCGCGGTCGCGTCACCACCCACCGGGCGGGCGTCGGGCGAGCCGATCCCCTCGGGAGCCCCCGAGGACGCGTCGCCGGTCGGCGCCGGACGATCGCGCCCGAGGCTCTGGAGGCGCACCAGCGTGCGGATCAGCTCGAGCGGCACCTCGTCGGGCATCCCGCCCTGGCACACGAGCATCACGGACACGCCGCCGGGCAGACCGTCGCGCCGCAGGACCGTGAGGCAGCCGTTCGTGCGTCGGCGCACGCGGATCTGGCCGTCGCCGCCGACGAGGTCGTCGGGCGCGTCCGCCGGCAGGCTCGGGCACGCCATGTCGCGGCCGACCCCGGCCCCCGACTTCGACAGCTCGGTGATCCGGTCGAGGTCGTTCGGCTCCGCGGACACGAAGCTGAGCGACGAGACCCCGTCCCCGAAGCTGACCCAGCCGACCGGAAGCTCGGTGCCGGAGCCCCCGCGGCTCACGGGGCGGTCTTCGTAGGCGTAGTCCACCCGCCGCATGCGGGCGGGGAGGCGCGCCGGCACGTAGAGGGCGAGGCCCACCTGGCGCACGAAGTCCTCGAACCGGGCGACGGTCCGAGGGTTGAGGCGAGGCTCGCGGACCGGCGCCCACGAGACCTGGAAGAGGGTGCGCACCGGGTCGAACGGCTCGGGCGCGCGCGACAGCACCTCCACGTCGTGGATCGTGTGCCCCTCGCGCGTGCGGTCCACCAGGCGGACGAAGGCGCGCGTCGCGGCATCGACCCACACGTCGCGGCGGGCCCACCGATCGTCGTCGGGCCCGGCCCACGTGGAGCGCAGGAGCGCGCGCCCGCCGACGGTCTCGGGCACCGGAGGGGCGACCGGGCGCCACGACGCGAGGAACACGTCGAGATCGCGGAAGAGGATGCGGCGGAGCAGATCCTTGGACAGGACCCGCGCCTGCTGCCCGCCGTCGATGGGCAGGCTCACCACGCGATCGGTCGAGCGTGGGAGATCGACGAGGCACCGCTCCTTCGACTCGTGCCCGTTGCCCACGCGGTAGAGCGTCCCCCCCGTCGGTTCCGCGGCGCGTTCGCGCAGGGCCGCCGCCGCGCCGCCGTCGTCGAAGGCAGGACCGGCGCAAAGCCCGGCGTCCGCGGCGTCCTCGCAGCAGGCCCCGCACGTTCCGGCCCCGGAGCGGAAGAGGGCCAGCCCCGCGACCGAAGCGCCGGCACCGGCGAGGGCGCCGAGGGTGAGCGTCAGCCAGGTGCGGGGAGCGATCACGTCGCAGGATCTCCGGAGGGCGTGCGCGTGCGGCCGCGCGGCTACGGGCCGTCGAGCGGACCCGCCGCCGCCAGCTGGAGCGGCAGGGACGGGTCGTCGATGAACCGGAACGGCGCCGTCGAGGACGCCGGAGCCTCGGCCACCGTGACCCACTGCGTGCGGGACGGGGACCGGGGCTTGCGCGCCGTCTCTCCGCCGGGGCCGGCGAGGCCCACCACGAGCACCGCGGCCGCGGCAGCTGCCGCCCCGAGGAGGGCCGGGCGGAGACGCAGCAGGAGGCCCGCGGGACGGGCCGAGCGTCGGCCGGCCGCGCGCGGGTCGGCCTCCTGCGCGTCGTAGGCCGAGAGGATCCGCGCCCGAAGCCCCGCAGGGGGGATCGCCCGCGGCAAGGAGCCGAAGAGCGCCGAGAACCGTGCTTCGGGGGCGCTGCCCGACGCGGGGGTGCGACGCGGAGGGCGGGGGGGCGTCATCGGTGGGTAGGACGGCTCCGGTGGGCCGCATGTTCCCCGCGGCGCGGGGGGTGGTCAAACCAGGCCCGGGGGAGGGCGATCCGGGTGTAGGATTCCGGGGGCGGGGGGGGCCGGCGGATGGCGCCGTCCTCCCGCCCCCGACGCCCCCACCCTCCCGGCGCCGGCTCGGGCAGCCCCACCATTCCTTGCGGCTGCCGGGGGTTGCGCCTACCTTCCCGGGCTCGACTCCGCAGAGGGCCCCCATGTCGTACACCATGCTCGGCAAGGGCATCCTGGGCACGAAGCTCGGGATGACCCAGATCTACCAGGACAACGGCGACGTCGTCCCCTGCACCGTCATCGACGCGGGCCCGAACACCGTCACCCAGGTCAAGCGGGCCGACGGGGCCGACGGGTACGAGGCGGTCCAGCTCGCCGCTGGCGCCCGGCGCGACAAGGTCACGAGCAAGCCCATGCTGGGCCACTTCAAGGCCGCCAAGGCCGAGCCGAAGCGCTGGCTGCGCGAGGTGCGGATGGCCGCCGGCGCGGCCGCCGAGGTCCAGCCCGGCTCCAAGGTCGACTGCTCGATCTTCGCGGTCGGCGAGTACGTGGACGTGATCGGGACCATGAAGGGGCGCGGCTTCTCCGGCGTCGTGCGTCGGCACGGCTTCGCGACCCAGAAGGAGTCGCACGGCGCGCACTACCACTGGCGTCACGCGGGCTCCGTCGGGTGCCGCAAGCCCGAGCACACCCGGTCGGGCCAGCGCATGGGCGGTCACATGGGCGCGACGCGCCGGACGGCCCCGAACCTCCTCGTCGTGCGCGTGGACGCCGAGAAGGGGCTGCTCTACGTGACGGGCGCCGTCCCGGGCGCCAACGGCGGGCTGTTGATGATCCGCGGCTCGAAGAAGCGCCGCACGAAGCCCGCGGCGTAGCGCGAAGACCCCCCGGAGCGTGGCGGGCGGCGCCCCCCCGGGTGGCGGGGGGGGGCCCGCGGGGGGGGAGGGGGGCGCCGGGGGGGCCACGCCCCCGGCAGGTGGGGGCGGC
>CAZJJQ010000605.1:0-2887 GCA_964546345.1 uncultured Planctomycetales bacterium | reverse complement strand
GCTGACGCTGCGGGAGGCGACGGCGGCGGAGTTGGCGGACTTCGGCGAAGCGACGGTCCCGCAGAGCAGCGTGTTTCGCGAGTTCACGGTGCCGGCGGGCAGTTATTCCCAGCTTTGGTTGAGCCTGGACCTCGACGCGTTCCTGGGGGCGCGGCTTCCCGGCGCCTCGGCGCGCGACCGGGCGGCCTGGGCGCGGGGGATCGGCACCGCGGTCCGCGCCCTGCACACCGCCCGGTTCCTCCATCCCGACCTGCTCGCCCGGCACCTCGTGGTGGACGGCACGCCCGCGGGAGGGACGGCCTCGCTCGTGCTCCTCGACCTCGCACGCCTCTCCCGCGCGTCCGCGCGCGTGGGCCCGCGCGAGGGGGCGGTCGGGCTGGCGGCGCTCGCGTTGTCGCTGCGCCCCGTCACCGACCGCAGGTTCCGGTGGGCGATCCTGCGCGCCTACCTGGGCGGCCGGTTCCGCGGCGCCCGACTCTGGATGCGGGCCATCGAGCGGCGGATCCGACGCGTGGAGGGTCGGGGCACCTTCCGGGGGCTTGGGGGCGCCCCGTGAGCGACGACGGACGCCTCACCGGGGCTGCGGACGTGCTCGCCAGGCTGGCCGAGGCGGGCGTCGTCACGGTGGGAGACGTGCTCGCGAAGGCGCAGGCCGTGCGGGAGCTGCCCGACCGCAGCAACCACGTGCTCCGCGTCGGGGAGGCCGTGTTCCACGTCAAGCGGTCCCGGCGGCGGGGGCCTTCCCGCGAGGCCGCCGCCATCGCCCTGGCCTCGGCCGCAGGCGTGCCGACGGCGACCGTCGCGTTCCAGGGCGTCGCGAGAGGCGAGGGCAGCGTCGTCGGGACGATCGACCTGGCGCCTGCGCGGCCCTTCGACGACGTGCTCCGCGAGGGGACGCTATCGGCGCACGGGCGCGACGCCGCGTTCCGGGCGCTCGCGGAGGCGACGGCCGCGCTGCACCAGGCGCGGCTCCACCATCACGACCTCTACCTCAACCACGTGTTCGTGGACCCGACGGGGGCGAGGCCGGGCGTCACGATCATCGACCTCGAGCGCACCACCTCTCACCACGGCCTCCTCGGGCGGGCGGTGGTCAAGGATCTCGGGGCCGTCGAGGCGAGCGTGCCGGAGGGCGTGCTCTCGTGCGCGGAGCGGGCCCGCTTCCTCGCCCACTACCTGCGCTCCCGGCACTTCCCCGTGCGTTCGCTCCTCGGGCCGCTGCTGCGCCGCGTCGTCAAGAAGGCCGCGCAGATCCGCGCGCACGTGCCGAGGACGCCGGTCGGCGAGGCCGCCCGGCCGAGGCCGCGCGCTCCGGGGTAGGATCGCGCTCCTATGCGCCTCGGCGTCCTCCTCGACCGATTCGACCCGGCCGGGGGCGGGGCCGAGGCCCACACCGACGCCCTCCTGCGACGAGCCGTGGAACGGGGGTTCGAGGCGGCGCTCGCGTGCTTCGAGGGCGAGCCGCCGCCGGGGGTCGGGAGGGTCCCCCTGCCGAGGGCGCCCCGGCGTCGCCCCGCCCGCGATCGTGCGCTCGCCCTGCACGGGGTGCGCGCGCTCCGGGACGCCGGGTGCGACCGCGTCCTCGCCCTGCGCCACGCGCTCGCGTGCGACGTGTACCTGCCCCACGGGGGGCTCGTGGAGGACGCCTGGGCAGCCCACGACGAGGCGAGGGGCGGCGCTCCGGCCCTCTCGAGGCTCCTGCGGCGCTTCAGCCGCAAGCGGAGATTCTTCCTCGAGGCGGAGGAGGCGCTGCTCGGGAGCGACGAGGGGCCTCTCGTGATCGCCGTCTCGCGTGCGCTCGCCCAGCGCATCGCCGCGCGCTACCCGAAGGCGAAGCGGCGGACGCGCGTGGTCCAGAACGGCATCGACTCGGATCGGTTCGATCCCGCCGTCCTCCGACCGCGGCGTGCGGCGCTGCGCGCCGAGCACGGGATCCCGGCCGATGCGTACGTCGGGCTCCTGCTGGCGCACGAGCCCGTCCTGAAGGGCCTGCCCACCGTCCTCGCGGCGATGGGGCGCGACGAGGTGAAGGGGCTCGTCCCCGCGTTCCACCTCGTGGTGGGGGGGCGGCGGCTCGAGGAGGCGCGGCGGCTCGTCGCGCGGCGGGGGCTCGGCCCGCGGGTGACGCTCGTGGGCGCGACCGTGGACCCGCGGCCGCTCTACGCCGTGGCCGACGTGCTCGTGCAGCCCACGTGGTACGACCCGTGCTCGCTGGTGACCCTCGAGGCGCTGTCGATGGGCGTGCCCGTGGTGACCACGACGCGCAACGGAGCCGCCGAGCTCATGGGCATGCGCGGCGGCATCGCGGTGGAGCAGCCCGGGAGCGCCGAGGGGGTCGCCGTGGCGCTGCGGGTGCTGGCGGATCCGGACCTGCGCGCGACGACCTCGGACGACGCGCGCTACGTGGCACGTCGCCACCGCCTGGTGACCCGCCTCGATCAGGTCCTCGACCTGTGCGCGGCGCCGACGGGCGCGACCGCGCCGGCCGTGCGGGCCGAGCGGGAGGACGAGGGGCCCTTCGCGGACCCGTCGCCTGCGGGCACGCCGTGAACGCGCGTCGGAGCCTGCTCGTGCTCACCTCGGACCCGGGCGGGCCGGTGGTCCGGCACCGGTGGCTGCCCTACCGGTCCGCCCTCGCCGCGCGGGGCATCGACCTGGAGGTCGCGCCGTGGCCCAAGAGCCCGTCGGCGCGGCGGGAGACGCTCGGACGGGCGGAGAGGGCGGGGCACGCGCTCGTCGCGTCGAGGCTGCTCCGCGGCCCCGACGTGAGGCGCCTGCGCGAGCGGGTGCGGCGGCTGCTGTTCGCCTTCGACGACGCGTTGCCGTACCGGGCCAGCGCGCGCGGCGCGAGCCGCTCGGGGACGCGGGCCGCCCGGTTCCGGGAGAT
>CAZJJQ010000604.1:0-2893 GCA_964546345.1 uncultured Planctomycetales bacterium | reverse complement strand
ACGATCGTCAAGAAGCGCGGGAAGTCGATCCCCCGGAGCGCGGGACTGCGCGGGGGCGCCGAGCGCATCGATACTTGGCCTGAGGAGGCAGGGTAGCGTACCGGCGGAGCAGCCCCCGCCGTACAAAGGTGCGGCGCAGAGCAGAGACTCCGCGCCGCGTGGGACGACGTTGACGCGTCGGACCCGGAGTCGTGTTCGCACGGCAGACGCCGAAAGGCCAGGGGGACGGAGCCCCGTTGGACGATCTACGCGCTCGAGAGTGCCCGCTCTGCGGGCGTCGCTTCGACCTGTGCCGGGCGTGCGACGGGCGGTACGTGTACTGCTCGGAGGGGTGCACGAGGTCGGGGAGGCGGGCGAGCTGGCGGAGGGGGTCGCGGGCGTACCGGGCGAGCCTCGGGGCTGCGGGGCGGGCTGACCATCGGCGAGAGCAGGCGTTGTCGCGCGCGCGGAAGCGCGTGAGTCAACCATGTTCTGGGACAGGCGCGGCCCACGTACCTCCGTCGTCGCCGGACACGCCCGCGCGCATGGAGCGCATGGCCGAGGTTCGGCTGGAGGTCTCTCTCGATGTCGCACCCCCTTTGGATGTCCCTCGAGCCGCTGGGCTCGGAGGTTCGGATGATGCTGTCGGCGCCCGGGACGGGCACGTTGCTCAAGGCTCGGATGCCCAACCCGCCGGCGCACCCGCGCGCGGTGATCTCGCTGTTGGAGGCGCTGACGCTGTGGTGTGGCCAGCCGTTGCGCGCTGTCATCGATGCGGACGCCGAGGACGTCCGACGGCAGCCGGCGCGGTGGGCGGCCCTGCTTGGCGACGCGCCCGAGCTCGCGGTGGCGGTGGAGTGGTCGGCCCCGCCGCGGCGACGGTCGCGGGACAAGCACCTCTCCACGATGGGTGACTTCTCGCTGGCCCGTCGCCTGATCACCCTCGCCGCGACGGGGCAGCGATGATCACCGCCGAGATGCGGGCCGAGATTCGGCGACTGGTCCTTCGGGAAGGGTGGAAGATCGAGACGGTCGCCCGCCGCTTCGGCGTCCATCACTCCGTCGTCCGCAGAGCGACCGAGACCGCGGAGGCGACGACGACGACGAAGCCGGCGCCGAGCAAGCTCGACCCCTTCAAGGAGCACATCGTCGGGCGGCTCACCCTCCACCCCGAGCTGACCGCGACGAGGCTGCTCCTCGAGCTGCGCGACAAGGGCTACGCCGGTGGTGTGGCCCTGGTCCGACGGTACGTCGCCAAGGTGAGGCAGCCGCGCTCGAGGAAGGCCTACCTGCGCGTCGAGACCGAGCCCGGCGAGGTCGCTCAGGTCGACTGGGGCTCCTTCGGCATGCTCCGCGTCGGCAGCACCCAACGTCCCCTCTCCGCCTTCGTCATGGTGCTCAAGTGGTCTCGCGCCCTCTTCGTCGACTTCAGCCTCGACATGCGCATGGACACCTTCCTCCGCATGCACCAGCGCGCCTTCCAGCACTTCGGCGGCGTCCCTCAGCGCGTCATCTACGACAACCTCAAGTCCGTCGTCCTGCACCACGTCGGCACCACCGTGCAGTTCAACCCCGCCTTCCTCGCCTTCGCCGGTCACATGCTCTTCGAGCCCGTCGCCGCCCCCGTCCGTTACCCCCAGGCCAAGGGCAACGTCGAAAACGCCATCAAGTACCTCCGCTCCTCCTTCTTCTACGGCCGCTCCTTCCGCGATCTCGCCGACGTCCGCGCCCAGGCCGAGCGATGGCGCGACGACGTCGCCAACGCCCGTCTCCACGCCACCACCCGCGAGCGCCCCGCCGATCGCCTCCTCGTCGAGAAGACCAGGCTCCGCGCCCCTCCTACCCACCCCTTCGACACCGATCTGGTCCTGCCCCTCGTCGTCTCCAAGGAAGCCCGCGTCCACCTCGACACCAACACCTACTCCGTCCCCCACACCCTCGTCGGTCGCACCGTCCACCTCCGCGCCGACGACACCACCGTGCGCGTCGTCGACGACGGCGTCGTCGTCGCCGAGCACCCCAGGTGCTGGGACCGCCGTCGCGCCATCGAGCAGCCCGCCCACATCGACGCCCTCCTCCTCCGTCGCCCCGGCGCCAAGGGGCCTCGCCACCACGACTACATCGCCTCCCTCGCCCCCGAGGCCGCCATGTACCTGAAGGAGGTCTCGCGCAGGAAGATCCGCCTCGACCACGAGATTCGAAAGCTCCGCCGCCTCGTCGAGCTCTACGGCGAGGCCGACGTCGTCCGCGGCATCGTCCTCGCGCTCACACGCCGCACCTTCGGCGCCCGCTACGTCCGTGCCCTCATCGATCAACTTCGCTTCGCCGAAGGCTCCCCCGAGCCCGTCGAGCCCATCGTCACCGGCAACGCCGTCGCCGACGCCGCCGACGTCCAGACCCACGACCTCGAGGCCTACGATGCGCTCTTCTGACCGAAAGGCACCCCGCGCCCCCGCAGGCACCGACCCGACGACCCTCTCCCTCGCCGACGTCCTTCGCGCCCTCGGCCTCAACCACGCCGCCTCCCTCCTCGAAGTCGCCTCCCAGAAGGCCATCGCGCGCAGCGACCCTCCCACCTCTCTCCTCGATCACCTCATGCGCGAGGAGCTCCGCGCAACCCTCGAGGACCGCGCCAAGGCGTCCCTCAAGCGCGCCGCCATCTTCCCCCCCGCAGGCCTCGAGACCTACGACTTCTCCCACCCCAAGTCCATCGACCGAGATCTCATCGCCACCGCCGCCACCCTCGCCTTCGTCCAGGACAAGACCAACGTCGTCTTCCTCGGCCCCAGCGGCGTCGGCAAGACCCACCTCGCCAACGCCCTCGGCCAGATGGCCTGCCTCCGCGGCTTCCGCGTCCGCTTCGTCCTCGCCGCAGATCTCGTGAACGACCTCGTCGCCGCCCAGGCCAGAAACA
>CAZJJQ010000603.1:0-2909 GCA_964546345.1 uncultured Planctomycetales bacterium | reverse complement strand
GGGCTCTCGCACTTCCACGCCGGCGTCGCGCAGGACGCGGCGGGCATCTTCCCGACCACCGAGGCGTGGTTCGACGGCCTCGCGGGCGAGGTGGTGGCCCGGCCGTCCGAGGAGGGCGGCGTGGTGCTGCGGTTCCGGGGCCGCGTGTCGTGGGCGCGGCCGGACGGGGCCAAGGCGGAGCTGGCCTACCGTGCCCCGCTCACCTTCCGGTTCCAGGACACGAACATCGCGAAGGTCGAGGACGCGACCGTGCGGCGGATCACGCTCCCGCTCGCGACGCTGGGCGAGTCGGCGGTGGACGCGTCGGTGACCGTGCCGGCCTCGGCCCGCAAGGACGGCGCGCTCATGCTGCTCGCGATCGTCTCGTCGGGGCCCGCCGACGGCGGCGGCCCCGTGCTGGTGCTGGGCAGCGTGAGGTGAACGCCCCGCACCGAGCGTGTCGTGCCCGGCTCGGGGCCACCGCGGGGTGGGCTCGAGCCCGGGATGGTGCGTTCACTTCGCGGGAACGGGCCACCCGGTGACGAGGACGTACAGCTCGAGCCCCGGGGCGCCCCCGTCCTTGCCGGTGGCGAGCTGCTGGCGGTACGAGAGCACCATCGTATCGCCCGAGGGGAGGCTCGAGTGCGACCCGCGCCAGCTGACGCTGCCGACGGGCGCCCCTGCCTCCGTCGGGGGCGCCTCCTCCCATCGGACCTCGAACTGGTAGCGCAGCCCGTCGAACGAGGGCGTGAGCTCACCGCGCGTTCCGGTCTCGACGTACGAGGCGTCGGACAGCTCGGTCTTGCCCTGCAGGCCGTCCTGGCGGGTCCTGAGCGTCAGCGCGACCCGCCGCCAGTCCTGCTTGAGCTCCGTCTTCTCCTGGTGGAGCGCCGTCACCCGCTGGTCCAGGAGGATCGTGGTGCGTCCCCGGGCCTTCAGGCCCGCGAGCAGGTCCGCCCACGCCGCCTTCGTGGTGGCGCCCGTCGCCCCGGGCGGCTGCCAGGGCGGCGCTGCCTCGACGGTCGCGGGCGCCGTCGCATCGACGCGCACCACCCGCACGTCGTAGACCCAGGTCGTCGGCAGCGGCGGGGCGGACGGGCCGTCGCCCGCCCGCGCGCCGTTTTCGAGCAGGAGCCCCCCCGCGCAGAGCGCAAGGAGCCCGAGGATCGCGGGCCGCAGACGTGCACCGTTCGTCATGATCGAGCCTCCTCCGCCCCGGGTCGCCAGGCCGGCCCGGACGCACGGTACCACGCCCCCGTCGCCCCCCTGATCGTCCCCTCCGTCCGCCGCCCGTCCCCGTCGCCTACGCGTGCCGCAGCGCCTCGACGGGATCGAGATCGGCCGCGCGCGACGCGGGGTAGAGCCCGAAGACGATCCCTACGCCCGCGCTCACGCCGAACGCCAGCACCAGGGACGGGACCGTCACCACCGTCGCCATGTCGGTGAGCTTCGTGATGAGCGCGGGCAGGGCGACCCCGAGGCCGATGCCGAGCGCCCCGCCGACGCCGGAGAGGAGCAGCGTCTCGGCCAGGAACTGCCCCACGATGTCGCGGCGACGGGCCCCGAGCGCGCGCCGCACGCCGATCTCGCGCGTGCGCTCCGTCACGTTGGCGAGCATGATGTTCATGATCCCGACGCCGCCGACGAGCAGCGAGATGCCCGCGATGGACGCGAGGATCAGGGTGAACAGGCGCTTCGTGCGCGCCGCCTCCTCGAGGAGCTCGAGCGGGACGGTGATGCGCACGTCCTGCTTGGGATGGCGCTTGCCGAGCAGGGCGCGCAGGGCGCCGGCCGCGGCGGGGACCCGATCGACGTCGGCCACCTCCATCACCAGCTGGTGGAGCACGACGCGCTCGTTCGTCCGGCTGCCGCTCGAGCGGACCTGGATGAGCGGGCTGAACCGCTCGAGGGCGGCCGTCAAGGGGACGAAGACCGCGGTGTCCTCCTCGCCGGACGCGCCCGCGCCCGACGCGGGAGCCGTGCCCCGGCGCGCCACGATCCCGACGACGACGTAATAGTCCGACCCCACCCGCACCGCCCCGGCGAGCGGGTCGGCGGCGGGGAACAGCTCGTCGGCGACGGAGGCCCCGATCACGCAGACGTTCTTGCGGGTGCGCAGGTCCTCGTCGGTGAGGAACCGGCCGCGGGTCACCACGAGGTTGGTGACCTCCCGGTAGGCCGGCTCGGTGCCGAAGACGCTGCCCGTCACCTTCCTCCCGCCGTTCCAGAGGTCCATCGGGATGTCGCGGCGGGCCACGAGGCGCGCGACGTGGGGCACCGTCTCGACCACGGCGTCGCGGTCCTCGAGGTCGAGCCCGTATGCGACGACCCAGGTGCGCTGGGTCGAGGCGCCCGCCGACTCCGGCGGCTTCACGCTGCGCACGATCACGTTCCGGCTGCCCAGCCGCAGGTACTGCTGCTGGGCGTCGCGCGACGCCCCCTCGCCGATGGCGAGCATGGCCACCACCGAGCCGACCCCGAGCACCAGGCCGAGCGCCGTGAGCAGCGACCGCAGCTTGTGGAGCCACAGGCTCTTCGCCGCGAGCCCGAGGACCCGCCGGCCCCGCGAGAGCATCACGGGCGCGTCTCCGCGCCGCGCGCCTCGCGCCGGCCCGTGACGTCGATGCGCTCGACCCGGCCGTCGCGCATGCGCACGATGCGGTCGGCCCGCGCCGCCACCTGCTCGTCGTGGGTCACCACGATCAGCGTCTTGCCCTGGTGCGACAGCTCGTCGAGCAGGGCGAGGATCTCGACGCCCGTCTTGCTGTCGAGGTTGCCGGTGGGCTCGTCGGCGAGCAGGACCAAGGGGTCGTTGGCGAGCGCCCGGGCGATCGCGACGCGCTGCTGCTGGCCGCCCGAGAGCTCGGTGGGCCGGTGCCGCAGCCGCGTGCCGAGGCCCATGCGCTCGGCCAGCGCGGTGGCGCGCTCGC
>CAZJJQ010000602.1:0-2912 GCA_964546345.1 uncultured Planctomycetales bacterium | reverse complement strand
GCGCGCGAGGCCTCGGAGCGGGCGGCCGAGGCCGCCTCCAGCCGCGCGGGCGGCGCCGCTGCGGAGGAGGCCTCGTGAGCGAGTCGGTGGCCCTGCGGCGCGAGCGGGGCGGGGTCCGCCTCGCCGAGCACCTCGACGCCGTCCGCGTCCAGGACCTGAAGGACGTCTACGCCTTCTGGTCGGGCGGCGAGCCCCCGGAGCTGCCGAAGCGCGAGATCGTGCGCCAGCTGGCCGACGTGATGGGGGACGAGGGCACCGTCTACCGCCGGGTGCGCACGCTGACGAAGAAGGTGCTCGACGTGCTGCTCGTCCTGCTGCGCCGGGCGGAGTATCGCAGCGACCTCCCCGGCCTCTTCCGGCGCCACCCCGGCGAGGAGCAGGTCGCCCTCGAGTACAGCGAAGCCGAGGGCGCGCTCAAGGCGCTCGTCCGGCGCGGGTTCGTCGGCGAGTGGCCCGATCGCAGCGTCGCGCTCCACGGCCGCGCGACGTACGCGGTCCCCGTCGAGCTCGGCGACATCCTCTCGAGCCTGTTCCGCGAGGAGACCCGCACCGTCCGCAGCGTGTTCTCCCTCGCGGGCTTCGCCGCGTCGCTCGGGGCCACCGACCGCCTCGCGCTCCACCGGGCCTTCCCCGCGCTCCCGCGCGAGGCCGGCGAGCACGACGCGAGCGCGATCCTCGGCGCCGACGGGGCACCCGCGCGGTTCGCCGCGCTCGCGCCGGACGCGCTGCGCGCGCTCGCCTGGCGCACCCTCGAGAAGGACGGGGGCGTGCTGCTGCGCTCCGAGTACGGGAGCCGCGAGGTGGCCAAGGACCTGCCCTGGGACCGCCGCGGCTGGGCCCGCGCGCTGGAGGCCGCCGGCGTCGGCACCGTGGCGCGGCTCTCGCTCAACGACTACGGCATCGCCTGCGACGACGAGGCGCTGGTCGTCTTCCACGAGACGGGAGAGGACGCGCTGCGTCGCGCCGCGCCGAACGAGCCCGAGGCCGACGAGGTGCTCAGGCCCGGCGGCGACCTCGTGGCCGATCTCTCCACCTTCCTCGGCCAGGTGAAGCGCACGCCGGTCCGCCTCACGCGCGAAGGCGACGTCCACAAGGCCGCCCGCCGCCGCCTCGAGGACGGCTTCGTCTTCCGCGAGACCTCCATCGCGGGCATTCCCGAGGTGTGGGCCCTCCTGCGCTCCTCCGCCGACCACCTGGCCCTGGTCGGCCCCGATCCCGAGGGGTTCCTGGTGGCGCGCGAGGAGGCCGACCGCTGGTCGGCCCAGACCCTCGACGCGAAGGTGCGCGGCCTCTACCGGCTCGCGCTCGAGTCGCCGGGCTCGCGGGGCCGCAGCCTCCACCTGTGCGAGATGCGCGCGATCGTGGAGGACCTCCTGAAGGAGGAGCCGACGCGCTGGTGGACCGACGACTCGCTCTTCGTCGTCGCCCGCCTCCGCTACCTCGCCACCCTCGACGCGCGCCGCATCAAGGACCGCCACCGGGACCGCCACTTCAGCGCCTTCGTCTCGGGGCGCGAGGGCCTGCGCGACCTGCTCCTCGACCTGGCCGGGCCCTGGCGCCGCACGCTCTACCTGCTCGGCCTCGTGGACGTGGCGATGCGCGCCGACCGGCCCATGGCCCTCCGGCTCTCCGCCCTGGGCGCGCGCGTCCTCGGCGCCGGCCCGGCCGCCGACGCCTCGAGCCGGCCGCTCATCGTCACCCCCGACTTCGAGGTCGTCGTCCTGCCCGAGGGCGACGTCACCGAGACCGTGCACCACCTGGGCGCCTACGCCGCGCGCGTCCGCAACGGCGACGTCGTCCATTTCCGCTTCACGCGCCCGAGCATCGAGTCCGCGGTGGCCGAGGGGCGCTCCGTTCCCGAGCTGCTCGGCTGGATGGCCGAACGCGCCCGCGGACCCGTGCCGAAGAACGTCGCGGTCACGCTCGAGGACTGGGCCCAGGGCGTCTCGTTCGCCACCCTCGAGCGAGGCATCGTCCTCCGCGTGGTGCGCGCCGAGACCCTCGACAAGGCCCTGGCCCACGCGGGCCTGAAGGCCCTCCTGGTCCGGCGGCTCTCCCCGACGGAGGCCCTCCTCAGGGAGGAGCCGAAGGACCGCAAGCTCCTCACCGACCTGCGAAGCGAAGGCATCTACTTCGAGGGCCCCTGACGGTCCCGGCCGAGGGCGCCGGAAGGGGTCCGGGAAGGGGGGGGGCGCCGGGGGGGGAGGCCTCGGCGCACCTCCCTGCCTCGGCCCAGGGGCCGTCCGGATGGTGGAGAGGGGCCGCGTTCGTACTATCCTCTCCCGCTTCCTTCTTCCCATCGGCTCCGAGGGCTTCCCATGGCCGGCAACGGCGGACACAAGCACCGTGAGATTCGTCTGAAGCGCAAGCGGGAGCGCGCGCGCAAGCTCGGCTGCGCGAACATCCTCCGCGTGCGGAAGGTGTTCGAGGACAAGGGCCAGACCTGGGATCCCGCGAAGAACTCGGCGCAGGCCACCGCGCTCAACCACCACGGGCGCCGGGTCGCCCTGGCGGTCCACGAAGGGGCCTGACCCGGTCGGCGGCGGGCCCCGGCGCCGGGTCGGGGCGCCCTCCCTCGGGGAGGGGGGTGCGGAAGGCACGAGCGGCGGCCGATCTACCTCCGAATGGGGGTGCTCATGCGCCGTCTCGACCCGTCCTGCCCGGCCTCGGACCGCCCCGGCGGCCTGACGGCCGACGTGCTGCACTGGATGGGGCGCGCGAGCCGGGCCCTCGACGCGGTGGACCCCGGGCCCCTGCGCCAGCGGGTGGACGACCACGGGTACCTGACGCCCCGCGCGCCGCGCCGCTCGTCCGGCATCGTCGTCGCGACGGGCTGGGGGCGCCCGGCCGGCGCGCGCTGAGAGGCTGGGAAGGAATCGAAGATTCCGGCACGGCCTCGAAGGGCGGGCCTG
>CAZJJQ010000601.1:0-2917 GCA_964546345.1 uncultured Planctomycetales bacterium | reverse complement strand
CATGTACCGCGCCGGGACGGCTCGCCCGCGACACCGAGCGGGTCCTCCCCACCGAGGTTGCCCACCAGGGGGCGCACCCCGTCGCGGAGCAAGCGCGCCGACGCGGGCAGGTGGGCCGCCAACGCATCCAGGCCGACCTCGGGCGCGAGCGCGGAGAGCGCGAGCAGGGTGGCCAACGCGAGGGGGAGCGCCTCGACCGGCAGGAGCCCGCCCCGCGGAGGGAGAGGACGCGCGAGGGGCGAGCCCTCTGGCGGGTCCGACGGGGCCGCGCTCGGCGGGCGTGCCCGCGCCCGCGCGAGGCGAATCCCCTCGATCAGCGCGACGAGGAAGCCGATCCAGAGGAGCGCGTCGAAGAGCCCCGGACCGGGCTGCCCGGGTCCGCCCGGCAGACCGGCCGTACCCGACGGGAGGCCGAGGGCTCGCACCGACACGAGCGCGAACAGCACCAGCGAGCCCACGCCCGTGCCCAGGCCGTAGGCGTACGCGAAGCCCTCGAGGCCCGCGGTGGGGAGGCGGAGGGGCCGCGCGATCGTGCGCCCGAGGAGCACCAGCACGCCCACCCAGAGGACGTAGGGCGCGGCATCCACGGGGCTCATGGGCCGGGGCTCTCGGGTCGAGGGAAGGGGGGCGGCGGTCGTCGGGCCACGTCGGCTCCCGGGGGCGCCTCCGCGCATCCTACGACGCGGCCCGGCGCCGGAGACCGGCGTGCGCCGGACCGTCAGGCCTCGGGGTCCCGGCGCGCCGTGGTGCCTGCCTCCGCGGCCCCGAGGTCGTCGAGGCCGAGCCGGACCCAGCGCGCGTACCTCCCGCCTCGCGCGAGCAGCTCGCTCGGAGACCCCTGCTCCACGATGCGTCCCCCTTCGAGGACCGCGATCACGTCGGCGGTGCGCACGGCGGAGAGGCGATGGGCGATCAGCAGGGTCGTCCGTCCGCGCGAGGCCGCGGCGAGCGCCTCGGTGAGCTCGCGCTCGCTGCCGACGTCGAGCTGGCTCGTGGGCTCGTCGAGGAGCAGCAGGGCGGGATCCTGCGCCAGGGCGCGTGCGACGCAGAGGCGTTGGCGCTCGCCGCCCGAGAAGCCGGCGCCCCGGTGAAGGACCGGCGCGTCGAGGCCTCCGGGAAGGCGGAGGACGAACTCGGCGCCGGCCTCCCGGAGCGCCCCGCGGAGCCGCGCGTCGTCGGCTTCGGGCGCGAGCAGCCCCACGTTCTCGCGGACCGTGCCGAGGAACAGCCTCGGCTCCTGGACCACGACCCCGACGCGCCGCCGCCAGGCGTCCCCCGCGATCGACCCGAGGTCGATCCCGTTCACCTCCACGCGCCCCCGGGTCGGACGACGGACGCCGAGGACGAGATCCAGCACCGTGCTCTTGCCGACCCCGGACGGGCCGATCAACGCGGTGACGCAGCCGGGCGCGAGCACGAGCTCGACGCCCGCGAGCACCTCGGGCCCGCCGGGCGTGTGGGCGTAGCGGACGTCGCGCAACGCCACGCCCACCGGTCCGTCGGGCGGTGGAAGGCCGCCTTCGGGCTCCGGCGTGGAGGCCGGATCGGAGAGCTCCCGCGCCAGCACGTCGGCGGCGCCCCCGTCCGCGGCCAGGGCGGCGCGCACCGCGGGCAGCCGCAGGAATCGAGGGAGCAGGCGATAGAACGTGAGCACGTAGGGGAGGAGGAGCGCCGGGGCCGCGTCGTCTCGGATCGGCAGCACGGTGAGCCCGAGGAGCAGGATCGCGAGCACGACCCCCGCGCCGATCCACTCGCTCGCCGGCGGGATCGCGTCGAGGCGGTCCCGCAGCCGTGTGCGTGCCTCCAGGAGGGAGAGGTCGGCGGCCTCGAAGCGCGCGGCGGCGCGGTCGGCGCGGCCGAGGCGTCTGAGGAGCGACAGGGCGGAGAGCGTCTCGAGCAGCGCGGTCGCCCGCACGTGCTCCGCTTCGCGCAGCGCGGCGGCCCGACGCTCCACGGGACGGCGGATCCACCGCAGCAGCAGGCCCGCGAGGCCGAGGAGCCCGAACGCCACGGCCGTCAGCGCGGGGGCCAGGAGCACGAGGAGCGCCACGTAGCAGCCGGCCATGGTGACGAGCACGCACGCCTCCACAGCCTCCGTGGCGGCGGCGCCCAGCCGCTCGGTCTCGTGGACCAGCACCGCCTCGTGCGCGCCCGGGGCCCTGCCCTCGAGGAAGGCGAGGGGCGCGGCCACGAGGCGGCGGAGCACCCGCACGCGCGCGTCCCGGCGGATCCGCGTGCCCACCCGTTCGCGAAGGACGGCGGAGCCCCACCAGGCGACCCCCCGCAGCCCGATGCCCGCGAGGACGAGCAGCGCGACGACGAGGCGCGCGCCGGTCGGCGACATCGACGTCAGCCAGGGTTCGAGCGCGGAGAAGGGCCCGAGGCGCCCCGAGAGCCCCGTCGCGGTGACCTCGAGGAGCACGCCCACGAGCCCCAGGCTTGCGACCTCGAGGACGCCCGAGACGGCGCCGAGGGCCACGGCCGCCCCGAAGAGACGGCCGTGGGGGCGGATCCAGGGCGCGAGCGCGCGCACGAGGGACGGCGACGACGGCAGGGCGGAGCGCTCCATCACGCAGGATGGTACGGGTGCACGGCGGCGTCCTGCCCGCAGAACCGCCGCCGTCCCACCCTCGGGCCCTCGGCGCTTCCGCATCTCGTAGGTCCGGGCGGGAGATGTGGCTTGGCGGGCGGGTCCCGTTCCGGAGCGCGCGTGCCGACGCGCGCACGCCGCGGGGACTCACCCTCTCGGGGATTGTGAAGAAATCACAATCGGGACGTACGGGCTCGCTTTCGGGGCTCGTGCCGCGGGGCGGCGCGTCGAGGGATCGGGGGCCAGGTAAGACCACCGCGCCGCCGCAGGTGGTTTGCCGCACCGCGGGTGGTTCGTGACTGGGCCGTGCGCGAGCCACCGAAATCG
>CAZJJQ010000600.1:0-2925 GCA_964546345.1 uncultured Planctomycetales bacterium | reverse complement strand
CTCGGCGTGTGGCAAGAACACGCGATCGTCGGGCTCGCTTCGCGCCCCGGCCGCAGGCATGGGCCCCAACGGGTGCCTGCCGTGCGATCGGCGCATTCGTGGGCCTCGTCCTTCATGAGTAGGTCGGGCTACGGTCCGGGGGGCGGACGCAGCAGCGTCAGGGCCGCCGGAAGGATCTCGACCGTCAGGGGCGTAGCGCCCGCGGGGTCGCCGTCGAGCTGCACGGCGCCCGTGCCTGCGCACCGCACCTCCACGCGGCGGCCGGAGAGCATGGTGACCCCGTGGTTGCGGTCGAGCCGGCCCATGAACGCGGCGAGCAGCATGAGGAAGTAGTTGCGGCGGTTGGCCTGACGCAGCACCGTCACCTCGAGGCGACCGTCGTCCATGCGGGCGCCCCGGTCCAGCGTGAAGAGGCCGCCGTAGCAGAACGAGTTCTGCACGACGACGCCCCCGCCGCGCGCCGCCGGACGGCCGTCCACCCGCACCTCGAGCGAAGGAGGCACGTACCGGACGAAGGTCCGTGCCATGGGGCGGATCCAGCGCAGATAGCCGCCCACGCCGCCCTGTCGGGCCTCGGCGACGGCGACGACCACCTCGGCATCGAGGCCGACGCCCGCGTTGGCGAGCGCGAGGCCCCGGTCCGTCCTGAGCAGGTCCACGGTCCACGGGGTGCCTTCCAGGATCGCGCGCGCGAGGGCGGAGACGTCGCCGCCGAGAGGGATCCCGGCGTCCCTGGCGACGAGGTTGGCGGTCCCGAGCGGGACCAGGGCCACCGGCCACGGCAGCGGCGGAGGGCGGCCGTTCACGAGCTCGTGCAGGGTGCCGTCCCCGCCGACGGAGACGAGCCGGTCGAAGGCCGCCGGCTCGAGGCCGGCGACGTGCCGTCCCGCGTCCCCCGGTCCGCTCGTCCAGTGGACGGTGGCCGAGGAGCCGCGGCGCACCACCTCGTCCACGAGGCGGGTGACGAGGCCGCGGGCGCGGCCCCGGCCGGCGGTCGGGTTGGCGACGAGGTGGATCCGCATGTCGTCGCGCCTGCCTGCCTTGACCCTCGCCCCCCGGCCGGTACGCTGGCCCGGTCCGGGGCGCCGCGCTCCGCGGGATCGCGATGAGATACCACCACTTCGGCAGCGACCGCTACGTCCTCCGCCTCGATCCGGGCGAGGAGGTCGTCGCGTCGCTCGTGGCCTTCGCCGAGGAGACGGGCCTGCAGGGGGGCTGGATCTCCGGGATCGGCTCCCTCGACCGCGCGGTCCTCGGCTTCCTCGATCCCCGCGAGCGGGTCTACCTCAAGCGCACGTTCGACGAGCGGATGGAGATCGGGCACCTGGGGGGCAACATCGGCGTGACGGTGGACGGCAGGCCGTTCGTCCACGCGCACGCGGTGCTGAGCCCCCGCGAGCTCCTCGCCTACACCGGGCACCTCCACGAGGCCAAGGTGGGCGTCGTGGTCGAGATCATGGTGGTCGAGCTCAAGGGCCGCATCTCCCGCGTCGTCGATCCGGCCACCGGGTTCGCGCGGCTGCTGCTCCCGGGCGAGCCCGACCCGGCCCCCCCGCCGGCCGGGTAGGCCCATGAAGACGCTCGTCGTCACGGCCGCGGGGGTCGCGGACCGCCCCCAGGAGGACCTCGGCGGGCGCACGCCCCTCGAGGCGGCCCAGACCCCGGCGCTCGACCGCCTCGCGCGGGACGGTCGCCTGGGCCGCATCACGCCCGTGCCGGACGACCTGCGTCCCGAGGAGGGCGGCTTCGCCCTGGCCTCGTTCGGCCTCGACCCGCGTGCGTTCCCCGAGATCGGCGCCTGCCTCGACGCCGCCGCGTTCGACGTCCCCGTCGGCTCGCTCGACCAGGCGTTCCGGCTCTCGCTCGTGACGGCGCACGAGGACACGATCTTCGACCCGACGGCCGGGCACGTCTCGCGCGAGGAGGCGGTGCTGCTCCTCGAGGCGCTCGGCAAGGGCATCGCCGATCCCGACCTCGTCTTCCTCGCGGGCGACGGCTGGCGCAACCTCCTCGTGTGGCGCGGGGCCCGCGACGTCCTGGTGAAGACGCTCCCGCCCTACGAGGTGGTGGGCCGCAGCGTCAAGGCGGCGCTGCCCCGCGGCACTGGCACGGCACGCCTGGTCGCCGCGATCGCCAAGAGCGGCGACCTCCTCCCGGGGCACGAGGTGAACGAGTGCCGCAGCGATCTCGGCGAGAACCCGGCGACCATGGCGTGGGCGTGGGGGCCCGGCGTCCACACGCCCCTCCCGAGCTTCGAGGCCCGCACGGGCGTCAAGGCCGCGTTCCTCGGCGTGAACCCGTCCTTCCGCGGCGCCGCACGCCTGCAGGGCATCCCCGTGCTCCCGGTCGAGGGCGCCACCGGCACCGTCCGCACGAACTTCCGCGCGAAGTGCGACGCCGCCCTCGCGGCGCTCTCGACCTACGATCTCGTCTTCCTCCACGTGGACGCCGCCGCGGAGGCCTCCCACACGCGCGACTTCGTGGCGAAGGTCGAGGCCCTCGAGCGCCTCGACGGGTACGTCATCGCGCCCGCCCTGCGCGAGCTCGAGAGCCGCGGCGACACCCGCATCCTCGTGGTGGCCGGCGAAGGCGTCGCGGTGGACAGCGGGCGCCACCTCAACGACCCCGTCCCCTTCGCAATCTTCGGCCCCGGCGTGCGTAGCCACCGGGGCACCGCCTTCAGCGAAGTCGCCGCCCGCGAAGGCGGGTTCCTCGTCGAGCACAGCCACGAGCTGCTCGACTTCGTCCTGCACTTCGCCTGATCCCACGTGCCGCCACGGCGCCGCGGGCGACGCCGGTCGTCGCGTGCCCGTCCGGCCCCCCGGGCGGCACCGGGGGGTGCCGGGGGGCGCCCCGGGGCGGGGTGCCGGCGCCGGGGGCTCCTCGCTTCTGCGCTTGGGTCCGGCCGCCGTCCCGGCCGAAAGG
>CAZJJQ010000599.1:0-2941 GCA_964546345.1 uncultured Planctomycetales bacterium | reverse complement strand
CCCGCGGGCCTGCGCGCAGAGCAGGCCGGCGCCCAGGCAGAGCACCGCGATGCCGCCGAGCGCCGAGGTGACGCGCGTGGACGAGATCACGGCGAGCGCCGCGGCCACGGGCTCGCTCGACGTGGGGACCACGAGGCGCGCGAACGGGAGCGCGAACGCGCCGGCCGCGCCGAGGAAGCCGAGGGCCGCGAACACGCGCGGCAGGTGCACCCGCGTCCAGGCGCCCGGCGCCCGATGGAGGGCCCACGCGGCGAGGATCGCGGCGGGCGCGAGCGTCGGGATCAGGTAGAGCTCCCGCTTCGAGGCGGGGATCGACAGCAGGACCAAGGTCCCGAGCAGGCCTCCGAGGGCCGCGCCGAGCCCGAAGCGCTCCTCCTCGGGGGCGGCCCGCACGCGGAGCGCGCGGGGGAGCGCGGGAAGCCACACGAGCGTCCACGGGAGCCCGAACGCGAGCAGCAGCGGGAGCAGCGCGAGCGGCCCGGCCGCGTGGGGCTCGTGCTCGCCCGCGATGCGGCGCGAGAGCTGGCCGAAGATGCGCTCGCGGAAGGTCTCGCCCGCCGCGATGGGCTCGTCGCCCGCCTGCGCGAGCGCGGGCACGATCCACGCCGCGAACACGGCCGCGGTCACCCCGAGGACCACCAGCCAGCGCGGGTCGAGGAGCCGGCGGGCGCGCCGGACGGCGACGCACCCCCCCACCACGGCGCACGCGGGCAGGAAGAGGACGTGCGGCCCCTTCGTCAGGAAGCCCAGGCCGAGGAGCAGCCCGCAGAGCAGGGCCGCCTTCGTGGACGCCTTCGCGACGACGACCGTCGCGGCCTCGAGGGCGAGGAGGGCGAACGCGGTCATGGGCAGGTCGAGGGCGGCCCGCGAGGAGTTCCACAGGACGAGGCCCGTCGTGGCGTAGAGGATCCCCGCCGTGTCGCCGAGCTCGGGATCGCCGAACCATCGCCGCGCCAGCCGGGCCACCGAGAGGACGGCCACGGCCGCGAGCAGGGCCGCGGGCAGGCGCGCGAGGGGCGCCGGCAACGAGCCCGCAACCTCCTGCATCCCGGCCATGGACCAGAAGAGGAGCGGCGGCTTCTCCGCGTACACCAGCCCGTTGAGGCGCGGGACCAGGTACTCCCCCGTGTCGGCCATGGTGCGGGCCACGAGCCCGTAGCGGGGCTCGTCGGGCGCCCAGAGATCGCGGGGGGACAGGGCGGCGACGACGGAGACCAGCGCGGCGAGCCAGAGCAGCCACCGACCCTGTCGCGCGGGGGTCGCGGCCGGGGAGACCAGGGGCTCGGCGACCATGGGCGGCGATGGTACCGGCGGGGCCGGGTCGCCGACTCATCGGCCCCGCCTCCGGAGGGTATCGTCGCGGCCGTGCCCCGGCCGCCCTCCCCCGACGATGCGCGCTGGCTGACCGAGGCGCTCGTGCGCCACGGCGCCGTGGCCGGGTCGGTCCATCGCCGGCAGGGCGACCTGCTGCGGCTCACGGCCTCGCACGGGCTGCCCGAGCCGGTGCGCGCCCTGGTGGCCACCGTGCCCCTCGGCAAGGGCATGGCGGGCCAGGCCGCCGCGAGCGGGCGCCCCTTCCAGACCTGCAACGTCCAGCGCGACCCCTCTCCGGTGATCCAGCCGGGCGCCCGCGAGGTCCCCGCGCAGGCGGCCGTCGCCATCCCCGTGCTCGACGCTGCGGGCCGCGCCCACGCGGTGGTGGGCTTCGCGTTCGCGCGGGCCGGCGACCTGGCCCCCGACGAGCTCGCGTCGCTCGAGCGCTCGGCCGCCGGGCTGCCCGGACTCCCCTCCGTGCCGGCGGACCCCGCGTAGGGCGCTCGGCCGTGACGTCCCCTCTGCGCCCCCCGATCCCCCGCGCCCCCGGGATTCCCTGGATGGTCTTCGGCCTCCTGGCCGCCGGCCTGCTGCTCGTGGGTCACCTCGTCGGGCTCGCGACCAGCACCGAGACTCGGTACGCGGAGATCGGTCGGGAGATGTACGAGAGCGGCGACTACCTCATCCCCACGATGAACGGCGCCCCGCACCTCGAGAAGCCCCCGTTCACGTACTGGGCGCTCGCGGCCGCGTATGCCGTGGCCGGCGTCAACGACGTGGCCGCGCGGCTGCCGGGCCTGCTCGCGGGGGCGCTGACGCTGCTCGTGATCGGGGGCGTCGTACGTCGGCTCGCCCGTCCCGACGACCCGGATCCGCGCGGGTTCGGGCGCGCCGGCGTGCTCGTGGCGGCGACGATCCCCGCGTTCCTCGTGCTGACCTACACGGTCTCCACCGACCCCTGGCTCGTCTTCACCACCACGGCCGCGGGCGCGGCGGTGATCGAGGGCGTGCGGGCGGAGGGGAGGCCCCGCCTCCGCGCGATCCTCGGGCTCCACGCCGCGCTGGGCCTCGGGATGCTCGTGAAGGGCCCGGCGGTCTTCGTGACGCCACTCGTCGGCGCCGTCGTCGCCTCCGTCGCGGGGCGTTCCGCCCGCCCCCTGCGACCGTTCGTCGATCCGCGCGGCCTCGCGCTCCTCGCCGCGATCGCCGCGCCCTGGTACCTGCTGGCGAACCAGCGCCTCCCGGGCCTCCTCGACCTCTACGTGACGAAGCGGGTCGTCGGCGCGGTGGCGTCGAGCGCCGAGTTCCACGACAACCCTCCGTGGATCGTCTGGGCCCCCGTGGTCCTCGGGAGCGCGCCGTGGATCGGCGCGGCGTTCGGCGGGGCCCGTGCGCTGGCGCGCCGCCCCGACCTCGCCCGCGGCACCACGGCCGCGCTCGTGGGGATGGCGCTGGCCGCCCCGATCTTCTTCACGATCTCGCGCAGCCGCCTGCCGACGTACGGCCTGCAGGCGCTCCCCTTCCTCGCGATCCTCGTCTCCGCGGGGAGCCCCCCACCCGGCGCCCTACATGACGACCCTGCCGCCCGCCTGTGGCGCCGCCAGGGCGCGATGTCCGCCCTGGGCCT
>CAZJJQ010000598.1:0-2942 GCA_964546345.1 uncultured Planctomycetales bacterium | reverse complement strand
CGCGAGAGTGGCGAAACTGGCAGACGCGCCGGACTTAGGATCCGGTTGGTCCCGAAAGGGGCCTTGGGGGTTCGACTCCCCCCTCTCGCACCACGCGCCCTGGGGGGGGACCCGGCTACTCGCTGTGGGCCACCCCCCACGCCACCGCGAGCACGAAGAGGAGCACGCTCACGAGCAGGGTCCCCACGACGGCCGTGGCGCGGGGCCGCCCGACGAGCATCAGGAGGATGCCGAGGCACGCGCACGGGATCGCGGCGAAGATGCAGAAGTGCCGCAACCCCTCCCACCGGGTCACGGCCGGGTCGTCGAGCGAGAAGTGCATGCGTCCATCCGCCTGAGCGATGAGGTCGAAGATCATGCGCCAGAGCAGGAGTGCCGCCGCGGGTGCCAGCAGCAGGACTCCGAGCAGTCGCCACCCGAGCTGCGCCGTGCGCTTCATGGGCGGAGTGTGGCACGGGGTCCTGCCGTTGGGAACACGCCGGGGTTTCGCCAGGAGACCCGCGCTCTCCCTAGCAGGCGTCCGGGTACACGACGAGCACCAGGCGCCGCGTCGTCTGACCAGGATTCGCCGGATCGGGCTCGCGGAGCCACGCGTAGCCGCCGCGGAGCCCGCACGCATTGGGCTCGCCCGGCTTGACGGCGAGATCGAGGCGGAGATCGCGCGGGTCCTCGGCCAGCTCGAGCCGGAGGGCGCGGCCGACCTCCGCCGTGACGAGAATCGGGCCGCCCGGCTTCGACGGGCGACCGGGATGGGCCGCGCCGTTGAGGTCGAGGGATCGCGGCGCCTTCTCGAAGTCGACCTCGCGCAAGGTCACACCCTGCTCGCGCGGGATGCGCATCAGGAACCGGTGGTAGTCCACGTCTCCGAGGGACGCCGCGCCCGCGAGCGCGGCCGATGGGGAGTCCCCGGAGGCGAGGATCCGGTCGCGGCCGAACAGGATCCAAAGCTCCCCCGGCGCGGGCACCGGAGGTCCCGCGCTGCCCCTGAAGGGCAACATCTCGGGGAACTCCGGCTGGATGCTCTCGCCCCACTGCCACCAGGAGTTCCGCCACCGCGCGAAGTCCACCAGGGCCTTGTAGGGCACCGCGGGCACGAGCGCCGAGACGGTGGCGTCGGCCTCGAGCTCGGGGATGCGGACGCGCACCAGCGCCCGCCGCGCCGTCCCGAAGTCGCCGACCTTCACCGTGCCGGGGATCTCGAACCTCGCGAGGCCGAGCCGTCGGTGGTCCTGCGGCGTCAGCATCATCGTGGGGCCCACGGTTCCGAAGAACACCTCGCCCGCGACCGAGGCGAGGGGCTCGTGCATCCGCGGATCCGGGTCGAGGAAGTGCACGACGACGCGCGGGAACGCGTCCCCGAGCGTCGAACGGAGGGTCTTCGCCCCCTTCGACATCTGGAAGCCTCGGGGACCCGCCATCCACTCCGTGTCGAGCGCTGCGTGGATCGCGCCCCCGCAGAACCGGGTGCCGTACCACGACGAGACGAACTCCTCCCCGTCGCCCTCCGTGCCCACCTCGAAGACGAAGCGGTGGGGGAGCTCGGCGCCCGTCCCCGCCACGAGGGCGAGCGACTTGCCGACGGCGAGGAGCTTCCCGTCCCCCACGACGGCCCAGTCGCCCTTGTGCTTGGCGACCACGTCGGCGGCCATGGACGCCCATGCCCGCTCGTCGGCCTCGCGCGCGCGCACGACCGCGGGGTCCTCGGGCGCGTACGGGTCGAACGAGCCCGGCGCGACCCCCATCGTGGGCGGGTTCGGCGAGGGCGTCCGCGCGCGGAGCGGGGGCACCGCGATCAGGAGCACCGCCGCCGCGGCCGCGCCCAGCATCGCGATCGGCCACTTCGCGTCGATCGCGCGCTGAACGAGGCCCCGCGGGGGCGGCGGCACGAGCTCGGCCACGTCGGCGAGCACGGCCCGTCGCACGTCGTCGCGCGGCGCCGTCCCGGCAAGGGCCTCGGACCACCGGGTGGCCGGGTCGTCAGGCGTGCGCATGGAGGGTCTCCTCTTCGCGACGGCGCAGGTGCTCGAGGCCGCGCGCCTGGCGGCGGTGCACGGTCGCGACGCTGGTCGTGAGCACGCGGGCGACCTCTTCGGGGCTCCATCCGAGGCCGATGCGGAGCCACAGCACGAGTCGCGTGTCCTCGCTCAGCCCGCGTACGGCGTCCGCCCAGGGCGGGGCCGCGCTCTCTTCGGTCTCGGGCGACGCGCGATCGCCGTCGTGCGTCGCGCGCCACGACGCGGGCCGATGGCCGCGGCGCAGGTCCGCCGCCGCGTTCCGTCCGATCCGGAACAGCCACGGCCCGAATCGCTCGGCCGACCGCAGTTCGGGCAGCCGCCGCCACGCGGTCAGGAAGGCCGTGTGGAGCGCGTCCTCGGCGTCCTCACGCCGGCGGAGGCGCGCGAGCAGGTCCCAGTAGAGCGGGCGGGCGTACGCGTCGTAGAGGGCCGCGAACGCCTCCCGGTCGCCCGTGCGCGCGGTCGTTACGGTCGTGACGGGGGGCGCGGCCATCTGCGAAGGGAGACGGGGAGGAGGCGTCGGCGCTCGCACAATTCTGCTCCTGGCCTCCCGCGGCGACCCGCGCCCCCGCCGCCCCCCGCATTCCTCCCTGCTTCCGCGATCCTCAGTCGAACGGCACCGGCTCCGGGTGGCTCACGAGGTCGTCGCCCGTCGCCGGGACGCCGTCCGGCCCGTAGGACCGCAGCTCGTACACGCCATACCGCGTGCTCAGCACCGCATAGGAGAGGGGCCGCCCCCACGCATCGCGCGGCAGGTCGCGCAGGTACGGCGTGCCGTCGGGGGCCGACTCGCCGAGCAGGCCCGAGAGGCTCGTCGGCAGGCGCCCGGCGTGGTCGCCCGCATACCGCCGGAGCGCCCGGTCGACGCGCCCCGCGCCCGCGCCGAGCGCCGTCACGGGCACCTCGCCCCGCGCCTCCGGCTGCGCA
>CAZJJQ010000597.1:0-2943 GCA_964546345.1 uncultured Planctomycetales bacterium | reverse complement strand
AGATCAGCCGGGCCATCCACGACGTCCAGGCGGGCCGGCTCGGCACCCTCTGACGCGTCGGGAGGGGGGGCGCAGCGCCGGCCTGGGCCCATATCGATGGGTGGGAATGCCCCGAGGAGAAGGGGGATTGACCGGTTCGCGGCGCGCGTGCTAGATCCTTCGCGTCGGTCCTTTCCGACACCGGAGACCTCGGATGCGCACCCTCCCCGGCCCCCGCACGCTCGTCCTCGCCTCGCTCGTGCTGCTCGCCGCCTGCGGGGGAGGCTCCGGCGGGGGCGGAGGCAATCAGGCCCCGGTCGTGACGTTCAGCGTGGGCCCCCGCCTGAACGTGCAGAGTGAGCACTCGTCCACGTTCACCGTCACCGTCAGCGACCCCGACGGAGACGCGGTCTCCCTGCGCCTCCTCAACCCTCCGGCCGGACTGGCATTCGCGCCGATCGTCAACCAGCCTTCCCCCCAGACCCGGGTCGTCCGCTGGATCCCCAAGACGTTCATCGTCCCGACCGAACGCCTGCTCTTCTCGGCCCGCGACGACGCGGGGGCGAGCCTCGAGACCCGGGCGGCCCTCGACGTGCACGTGGAGGACGACTTCAACTCCAGGCACCGGCGGGCGGACGTGACCGGCGACGGCATCCCCGACCTCGTCGGCATCGCGAGTGGCGCGGACGTGAGCGGCGTCGTGGACGCCGGCGCGATCTACGTCTGGGACGGGAAGGCCACCCCCGCGGGCACGCCGTTCCCGCTCGCCACGCTCCGCGTGCCGGGAGCCTTCGGGGCGGACTCGCTGGGCGTGCACGGCCTCCTCCTCGAGGACGTGACCGGCGACGGTGTTCCCGACGTCGTGGCGGCTACGGCGAAGGCCGACGTGGGGGCGGTCCTCAACGTCGGCGCGATCTACGTCTGGAAAGGCGGTCCCACCCTCGTGGGGGCCCTCGCTCCGACCGCGACGTTGACGATGCCGGGGGCCGTCGCCAGTGACCAGCTGACCGACTTCTCCCTGGAGGACGCACGGTGCCTCTACGTGGAAGACGTCTCGGGGGACGGCATCGGCGACCTCGTCGCCGTCGCGCGCTTCGCCGACGTCGGCGGGATCGCGGACGCGGGCGCAGTGTACGTATGGAGAGGGGGAGCCGCCCTCGTGGGCGCGGTGGCTCCGTCGGCCACGCTCACGCCGCCCGGCGCCACGAGCAACGATCGCCTGGGCGACGTGAGCAGCACCACCGACGAGCGCGTGCTCTTCGGGGACGTCACCGGAGACGGCGTGCTCGACCTCGTGATCGTGTGCGGGAGGTTCGACGTGGCCGGCGCGGCGAGCGCGGGCGCGGTGTTCGTGTGGAGGGGGGGCGCGACGCTGACCGGCGTCGCGGCTCCCTTCGCCACGCTGACGGTGGCGGGGAGCCCCGCGGGGGCGGGCCTCGGGAAGCCCACGCTCGGCGACGTGTCGGGGGACGGCACCCTCGACGTCCTCGTGATGCGGTTTGCGAGCGTGTCCTCCCCGACCCAGGCGGGGGCGGCCTTCCTCTGGCTGGGGGGAGCCGGCCTCGCCGGGACGCCCGCTCCGGCGGCGACGCTGTCCGTCCCCGGCCTCGCGCCGACGGCCTCGTTCGGGGGCAATGCGCTCCTCGCCGAGGTCACGGGAGACGCGTTCCTCGACGTCGTCTGCGCCGCCGACCAGGCCGACGTTGCCGGGGCCGTCGCGGCGGGAACCCTGTACGTATGGGAGGGGGGCCCCACCCTGACCGGAGCGGTCCCTCCGACGGCCACGCTCACGGCGCTGCAGCCCAAAGATGACGATGCGATCGGACGCGACGGCCACATCGTGTTCGCCGACGTGTCCGGTGACGGCGTCCTCGACGTGATCTCCGATGCAACCCACGCGGAGATCTCCTTCGTGCCGAGCGCGGGCGCCACGTACGTCTGGGAGGGGGGCGCCGGCCTCGTCGGCAGCGTGGTGGCGACGTCCCGCATGGCGGCTCCGGCCCCCGTCTCCTTCGATCAGCTGGCGCTGGCCAAGATCGCGGACCTCACGGGGGACGGGACGCTCGACGTCGTGATGGCCGCCGGGACCGTGGACGTGGGAGGCGTCGTGGACGCGGGGGCGGCGTTCCTGTGGAAGGGCGGTCCCACCCTGACCGGCACGCCGGCGCCGACGGCCACGCTCACGGCCCCCTCGCCCGTAGCCAGCGACCAGCTGGGCGGTGGGTTCTCCTTGGGAACCCTGATCGGCGTCGCCGACGTCTCCGGCGACGGCATCCAGGACCTCGTCGTGGCCGCGCCCAATCGCGACGTGGCAGGCGTGGTGGACGCGGGCGCCATGTTCGTGTGGCTCGGGGGCGCCGGACTCGCGGGAGCGGCCGCCCCCTCCGCAACGCTGGTCATCGCCGGCGCGGTGACCGGCGACCAGCTGGGAGGCACCAGTTTCGTCCGGGATCAGGGGTTCGAGCTCCTCGACGTCACCGGGGACGGCATCGCCGACCTCGTCGTCTCCGCCCCTCGAGCCGACGTCGGCGGCGTGGCCAACACGGGCGCGATCCACGTCTGGCGCGGGGGCGGAAGTCTGAGCGGCACGCCGACGCCGACGGCGACGCTCAGCGTGCCGGGGGCCGTCGCCAACGACGGCCTGGCCAGCGGCGTCGGTCGGTCCGTCATCCTCGGCGACGTGACGGGCGACGGCATCGCCGATGTCCTGCCCCTCACCGCATCGGCCGACGTGGGCGGCGTGCTCGACGCGGGCGCCATGTACATCTGGAAGGGCGGGGCCGGCCTCGTCGGCTCTCTGCCCCCCTCCGCGACCCTCGTGGCCCCGGGCGCGATCACCGGGGACCGCCTCGGCCAGTAGCCGTAGGCCCCCACCCCACGCCGCTCCGCGTCACGCCTCCACGAGGGTCCGCAGCATCCACCGCTGATCGGCCCGGCCGCCGCGGGGACCCCGCGCCCCCGAGA
>CAZJJQ010000596.1:0-2957 GCA_964546345.1 uncultured Planctomycetales bacterium | reverse complement strand
GCCGTCTTGCCGTTCTTGCGCGCGACGAACACGAACCCCTCGCGGTAGCGCCGGTAGCCCGTCGTGGCGTCGATCCAACCGAAGATGTTCCCGACGATGGCCGCCTGCCAGGGTTCCAGATCGAACGGCTGGCCCGCGCGCTCCCCCTCGACGAACACGAGCATGTCGTGGAAGAAGGCGATCGCGCGACGCGCGAGGCCCGCGTCGAATCGCTGGCCCGGGAGCGCCGTCGCCCACGGGTCGTAGCCGGGGATCTCCGTGCGGCACACGTGTTCGAGGGCAGCGTCGCCCCACCGCGCGAGGGGGATCGGCGCTGCGGGCGCGGGCGTCGGGTCGGGGCCGCTCATCCGACGACCTTCATCGGCTGGAAGTAGTCGTAGGCGGGTTCGGCCGCGTCGGGGACCTCGACGCTCAGCCGCGCGCGCGCGGCCGGCGTCATCCCGAAGTGCTGCTCGAGCCGGAGCAGGTGCTCGGAGACCTGGAGCGCGAGGCGTAGCTGCGGGTACGGGCGCACCCCCACGACCTCGCCCTTGCTGTTCTTAATCGGGTGCGCGTGGCCGGACTTCCGCAGGAACGCGAGGAGCTCGTCCCACACCGGGAACAGCTCGCAGTACCGGGCGAACGCGCGCCCGTCCACGGGCGTGACCATGCCCGCTGCGTCGAGCTGCGGGACGAGCTCGTCCCACACCGCGCCGGCCGCCGGGCTGAGAGCGGCAGGCTTCATCGGCGCCGCGGGCTCGGGCTTCGGCTCGCCAGGGCGCGTGCCCGCGCGCCAGCTCCCGCGCAGGTCGAGCTTGCGGGTCGGGGTCGGGGCGGGTCCGCGGCTACCCATGGCGAGCCTCGTCGGGCGCCTCGAAGCGGACCGGGAGCCCGAGCTCACTGGCGATCGCGACCTCGGCGGCGACGCCCCGGCTCTCCTGCCATCCGGGCAGCGCCAGGACCACCACCGCCTCGCACGCCGAGAGCATGTGCCGGTTGTGCTCGGCCCAGTACGTCCAGTCGCCGGGCAGCCCGAGCTCGGCGAGCGGGTGACTGTGGACGATCGGAGAGTACGCAAGTCGCCCGTCGCGCACGAGCCGGGCCGCGTGGCGGCGCGCCGCGTCGTAGCGGGCCGTGCGTACGGCCGCGTCGGGGTGCGAGTACGGCGAGGCGACGTAGATCACGGCGTGGCCTCCCGCGGCTCGCGCGTGGCCTTGCGACCGGTCTTCGTCTCCCAGCGCTGGACGATTACGTCAGCGTACGCACAGTCGATCTCCATCAGGAAGGCGCGTCGCCCGAGCTGCTCACACGCCATCAGCGTCGAGCCCGAGCCCCCGAAGAGATCGAGGACGTGCTCGCCCTCCTTCGAGGAGTACTGGATCGCGCGCGCGGCCAGCTCGACCGGCTTCTCGGTCAGGTGGACCATCAGCTGCGGCGTGACCTTCTTGACCTGCCAGAGGTCGGGCACGTTCGCGGGGCCGTAGAACTGGTGGGCCGCGCCCTCCTTCCAGCCGTAGAAGCTCCACTCGTGCGCGCCCATGAAGTCCTTGCGCGTGAGCACGGGGTGCTGCTTGTCCCAGATGATCGTCTGGCTGAAGTAGAGCCCCGCCTCCTTGAGCGCGGGCGGGTAGTTCGCGACGTTCGCGTAGCCGCCCCAGATGTAGAACGCGCGCCCGGGCAGCATCACCCGCGAGGCGTTGCCGAACCACTCGCGCAGCCGCTGCTCGAACTCGGCGTCGGGAAGGAAGTCGTTCGCGAGCGGGCGATCCTTCGCACGCATCTTCTTGTGCGTGGGCTTAGACTTCCCCGGGTGGCGCGCGAGGTCGAGCGCCTGGTGGTGCTTCTCGCTCTTGGGCTGGGCCGAGAACGAGGAGAGGCCGGCGCGGATCGCGTTGTTCGAGCGCGGCTCGACCTTCACGTTGTAGGGCGGGTCCGTGTTGAGCAGATGGATCGAGGCGCCGCCGAGGAGCCGATCGAGGTCCGCCTCGCTCCCCGAGTCGCCACAGAGGAGCCGGTGGTCCCCGAGGACGATCAGGTCGCCGGGCTTGGTCACGGGGTCGTCGGGCGGCAGGGGGGCCGAGTCCTCGTCGACGTCGCCGGCCATCTGGGGGAAGAGCCGCTCGAGGTCCCCGCGGAGGTCGAGCAGCCGGAGCGACTCGCCGAGGTCGGGGAGCGCCCCGACGACTTCTTCGAGCAGTCCCAGCGCCTCCGCGGTCCACTCGCCCGAGATCCGCGGGGAGTTGAGCGCCAGATTGAGCGCCTTCTCCTCGGCCTCGTCCACGTCCACGACCACGACGTCCGTGGCCTCGACGCCCTTCGCCTGGAGGACCTTCAGCCGCTGGTGGCCGCCGACGACCCGGCCCGTGCGGGCGTTCAGGATGATCGGCTGCACCAGCCCATACCGGCCGATCGACGCGCCGAGTCCCGCGAGCGCCGCGTCGGAGATCGTCCGGGGGTTGTAGTCCGCGGGGACGAGCTCCGCGACGCGGCGGCTCTCCAGGCGGACGCGACCGAGGGTGGCGGGGTCAGGCTTGGCGACCATGGGGACCTTCCGAGGGCGCCGGGGTGGAGGCCCGGTCAGGGGGAGCGGGGTCGGCGGCCGGGTCCCCGGCGGCGGGGACCTCGAGCCCCGCGGCGACGTCGGGGACGGCCGGGAGCATCCGGCCGAGGAGGTCGAGGGCGGCCAGCGCCCCGAACGGGACGAGGGCGGCGACGGGGCGACCGTGGCGGGTCAGGACGACCCGCTCTCGGCTCTCCTCGACGGCGCGGAGGACGTCCCGAAGCGTGGCCCGAAGGCGCCGCATGGGGACCGTGACCGGGGGAGTCTGGGCCGAGGTCAGTGGCATCGGTCAGGCCTCCCCCGGGGTGTCGTGTGTACCCAGAAAAGCCCGGAGATCCGGGCCTTCCAGGGCGTTTCGGGGGTTTCCCGATACCCGTGAAAATCGGGACGTCCCCCGCGCGCCGCTCGGGGGCCCCTC
>CAZJJQ010000595.1:0-2968 GCA_964546345.1 uncultured Planctomycetales bacterium | reverse complement strand
CGAGCAGGCCGCGGAGGCGGCGCTCGCGCGCGCGCACGGCCTCGAGGTGGCGGCGGCGGTGGCCGCGCTCGAGGAGGTGGTGAGCCGGTTCGGCGAGTCCACGGTGCGACCTCGGGCGCGCCTGAGCCTCGGCGACCGCCTCCGCGCCGACGGGCGTCGGGAGCGAGGGCTCGCGACCTGGATCGAGTGCGCGTTGCTGGACGCGCCCTCGCCGGCCAGCACCCGGGCGTGGCGACGCATCGCGCGCACCTTCCTCGACGAAGGGAGCCCGGTGCGGGCGATGGAGGCGCTCGCGTCGGCGCTGCGCGCCACGCGCGACGCCGGGGCGCGCGAGGCGCTGCTCCTGCTCTGGGCGGAGGCGGCCTGGGCCCAGGGGGCGCCCGAGCCCGCGCATCGCCTGGTGAAGAGGGTCCGCAGCACGGGCTCCCTCGATCCCGAAGACGCCGCGCGGGCCGACGCGCTGTCCGCGACGCTGCCCTGCCTCTCGACCCTCTGGCGGCTGCCGGGGGGGCACTGCGACAACGTGGTCGCGGGACGCTTTCGGGACGGGAGGCGCGAGCTGGCGATCGGGCGAAACACCCCCAGGAGGTGCGAGATCCGCTCCGTCGATCGCGACGGCGTCGGGCCGCGCCCCCGCTGCACCTGGACGCGCGAGGAGGAGGGCTACTACCTCGGGGCCTTCGACTTCGACCGGGACGGGATCGACGAGCTCGTGGAGATCGCGTTTCCGACCCGCATCCCGGTGGGGACGGACACGCTCGAGCCTGGGGTGCTCCGGGTCCTCGACCTGCGCGGGGCGGAGGCCGTGACCCGGTTCCGGGGGGAGGTCCCGCACGGCGGGTACGCGATGGCCGCGGGCGACTTCGACGGGGACGGGGACGTGGACCTCGTGCTCGGCTGCCACCATCCGGGAAAGGGCCTCTGCGTCCTCGAGAACACGTCCGCGCCCGGACGCCTCGAGCTCACCTGGCGGACGGAGCCCGAGTTCCTCGGGGGCCTCGGCGGCGGGGAGCTCCTGGACGCCAACATCCGCGCGGTCGCCATCGACGACGTGGACGGGGACGGTCGGAACGAGATCCTGATCGGGTCGGCGGAGTGGCGGATGTACACCCTCGTGGCGGTGCGATGGAACCGGACCACGCGCAGGTTCGATCGGCTCGGCGTCGCCCGGTCGGACGGTGGCTCCGATCGACTCGGGCTCCTGAACGGCCTGATCGTCCGCGATGCCGATCTCGACGGCCGGAAGGACGTCGTGTTCGCGACCGACGCCATCATCTACGACGCGCTCAAGGGCGCCGCCGCCGACTTCGTGTCCCAGGGCGTGCACCAGGCGAGCTGGGAGGAGGCGTCGGCCCGACTCGGGGTCCGGCCGTTGTTCACCGACGGCGCGAGGATCCGCATCGATCCCGCGCCCGGCGACGCGGACGCGCTCCCCGTCAACCAGGGAACGTCCCACATGATCGCAGGGCGGGTGGGGCCCGGACGGGAGTGGGTGGTGACCGGCGGGATGACCTTCGCCGGGAAGGCCAAACGAGCCGACTGGGTCCGCGTCCACGCGCAGGCCTTCCCCTGGCCGGGCGGCACTACGGGGCCTCCCTGCTTCACGTTTCCCGTGGACGGGGCGATCGGGAGCCTGGAGGCCGCCGATCTCGACGGCGACGAGCGCGACGAGCTCCTGCTGCTGACGCAGAACGGGGAGCTGACTGCGCGCGCGCTCGTCGGCGATGCTCCGACGGGTGGGGTGAACCTGCCGGAGCCGCCGGACGCCGAACCGGAGACGACGGGCGCGACGACGAGGCTCGACGTCGGCGCCTGGCTCGGCCGGCTGGGCTGGCCGGCGCTCGCCGAGGCGCAGTACCGCAGCTACCTCGGGGAGCACCCGGGGGAGAGCCCCGAGACCCTCTCCCACGAGGCCTTGGTCGCCTCGATCACCCGTCAGTGGCGGTGGGAGGAGGCCATCGCCCGGCTCGAGGAGCGGCTCGTGCCCGGGCGTCTCCATGGCGCCGAGCTCAAGGTCCGCCTCGCGGAGGTGCTCGACCGCACCCAAGCCTGGCGGGAGGCCGGAGTCTGGTACGCGGATGCCCTCGAGACGGGCCTGACGGCGGACCTCGAGGGTGCCGCGATCGCGCAGCGCGCGCGCGACCTCGCGGCGTGGCGCGCTCCGACCCTCGAGGCGCTTCCCGAGCCCGACGCGTGGTCCGTCAGCGAGCCCGGCTACTTCCGCCTCGAGGGGAGCACGATCACGGGTCAGGAGGCCGACGGGCAAACGGCCGGCGTCTGGCTGCCCGTCGCCCTCGACGGGTCGAGCTTCCGGCTCCGCTTCGAGCTCCGGATCGATGCGCTCGGCCACGGGCACACGCTCCAGCTCGGCTTCATGCGCCCCGACGTGCCCAAGCCCTACTTCTCGCCCGGGCTCTGCATGCTGGTGACCACGAACTCCATGCTGGCTCGGCACGTCCGCGTGGGGCCGGAGGTGGGGCAGCTGCTCCCCCTCGACGGCGGCGACGAGCAGCCGAGGAGCCTCGACCCCGGGGTCCCGTACCGCGGCGACCTCGCCTGGGACGCGTCGGGGCGCGTGTTCAGCCTCGTCCTGCGTCGCGCGGACGAACCGCGGATCGTCTGCGCCCTGACGTGCCGGCCGCGGGACGCGGCCCCCCTGGACCCGGATGCCCCCGACCGTCACGACGTGCCGCGGCTCGGCGTGCGCATCGTCACCGACGGGTGGATCGGCGGGTCCTCGTTCCAGGTCCGGCTCCTGGCCCTCGAGCGGCCCGAGGGGGCCGGCCGCCTCCTGCCCTTGCCCCCGCCCGATCTCCTCGGCGCCGTGCACCGCCTGCTCGCGCAGGGGCGGGCCCCGGCGGCGCTGCAGGCGTACCGGGCGCTGGTCTCGTTCGCGGGGCCGCTCGGGGCCGAGCGCGCGCACCTCGCCCGGTTCCTCGCCGCGCTGCTCGCCTTCGAGCAGCGGCCC
>CAZJJQ010000594.1:0-2971 GCA_964546345.1 uncultured Planctomycetales bacterium | reverse complement strand
CCATGGTCCGCGCGGGGATGCGCGGCATCCTCGAGGACGCGGGCATCACCGTGGTCGGGGAGGCCGGCACGGCCGACGAGGCCCTTGCCCTCGTCGCCGGGCTGCCCACCGAGCCGCCCGATCTCGTGGTGATGGACGTGTCCATGCCCGGCACGAGCGCGCTCGAGGCCATCCGCCGGCTCCGGGTGGAGCATCCCGACGTCCGCTCGCTGGTGGTGAGCGTCTACGGGGAGGACCAGTACGGGCTCCGGTCCCTGCGGGCGGGGGCGTCGGGCTACCTCACCAAGGAGCGCTCGGGACGTGACCTGGTGGACGCCGTCCTGGCGATCCACGAGGGGCGCCGGTTCGTGAGCCCCGAGATCGAGCGTCGGTTCCTCGACGAGACGCCCGCACCCGCGGGCCGCCCGCCCCACGAGGCGCTCTCCCCCCGGGAGTTCGACGTCATGTGCCAGATCGCCCGCGGCTCGAGCATCACCGAGATCTCGAAGCGGCTCGTCCTGTCGCCGAAGACCGTCTCCACGTTCCGCGCCCGGCTGCTCAAGAAGCTCGGCTTCAAGGGAGACGCCGACATCGTGCGCTACGTGGCGGAGCAGGGACTATAGGCCCGGCCTCCGAGCAATGACCTCGGGCTGGCCACCTTCCGCAGGCGGCGCTCGCCGCCTTCGCGCGCCTTCCGGGCGCACGGGGGGAGCCCCGGGGAGGGGGTGGTAAGCGCCGCCCTGCGGGTGTCTCCGCGGAGGGTGTAGGTCGGCACTTACGCACTCCGGCGCCGGGGGCCCGGTCCACGCGCGAACTGCGGATCCTGGCCGTTACCCGCGCGAAGAACTTTGCGCTTCCTTGTTGCGCGCGCCCCCCAACCTGGTGTACACTCCGCGTCGGAGTCGACGGTTGCTCAATAGCGTAAAACTTTCCTCCTTTCATTCCACACATTTCCCCTTTTCTCCAGAAAGTTTCCGTCGGCTCCACTCCTGCGCGCGCGTGACGGTGCCTGCCCTCCGCGCGCCTCGCTAGGACTCGCGCGATCGCTTCTGCTTGGCCGCCTCACGCGCCAGCCGGTCCGCGACTTCGTTCTGCTCGTTGCCCGCGTGCGCCGGCACCTTCACGAAGCGCAGGTTCGCGAATCCGCGCATCTCCGCACGGATCCGCGCCACCAGATCGGCGTTCGCCTTCGCGCGCATGGAGCCGTCGAGGACCCCGATCACGTAGGTCGAGTCCGAGTGGACGCGCACCGGCAGCTCGCGACGCTTGATCCGCCGCAGCGCCTCCAGCACCGCCGTGAGCTCCGCCACGTTGTTCGTCGTGTCGCCGAGGTAGAGCGAGATCTCCTTGCGCTTCTCGCGGAAGATCAGCACCACGCCCGCGCCGGACGGTCCGGGGTTCCCCGACGAGGCGCCGTCCGTGTACGCGTGGATCGCGAGGCCCGCGAGGGCGGGCACGTCGTCGCCCACCTCTTCGTCCACCGCGTCCTCGGGGGCGTCGTGGGGCCGCGCTTCCGTCGCGCCGGACGGCGGTGTCCCGGCGGTGTCCGGGGAGGCGGTCTTCTTCCGGGAACGGGGGGGGCGCGGGGGGGCTGACTCCGCCCCGGCGCCGTCGGCGTCGAGGGGGACGACCTCCGACGGCCGCACCGTGTAGGTCCGTGGGTCCTCCGGCTTGTAGCGGAGCTTCGCCAGGCCCCGATCGTCGAGCACGGGGGCCCCCGGGCCGTCATCGACCTCGATGTAGGCCTTGGTCCCGCGGGAGCGGCGGCGATCCCAGCCCAACGCCGCATCCAACGCGGCCCCGGGTCCCCCGGCGAAGGGGGGCCTGCTTGCCTACCGGGTGGCCCCCGCCGCGGGTATCTTCCCGGCGCCCACGTCCCCCTCCGGGGCCCTCCCCGGTCGAAGGAATGCCCACGGAATGCCCAAGCGCACCGACATCCGTCGCATCCTGATCCTCGGCTCCGGCCCGATCGTCATCGGCCAGGCGGCCGAGTTCGACTACTCGGGGACCCAGGCCTGCAAGGCCCTCCGCGAGGAGGGGTACGAGGTCATCCTCGTCAACAGCAACCCCGCGACGATCATGACCGACCCGGACGTCGCGGACCGGACCTACATCGAGCCGGTGACGGCCGAGAGCGTCGAGAAGGTGATCGCGAAGGAGAAGCCGGACGCGATCCTCCCGACCATGGGCGGCCAGACGGGCCTCAACGTCGCGATCGAGCTCGAGAAGAACGGCGCGCTCGCCCGGCACGGCGTGAAGCTCCTGGCCGCGAGCCCCGACGTCATCCGCAAGGCGGAGGACCGGCAGCTGTTCAAGGACGCGATGATCAAGATCGGCCTGGACGTGCCGCGGAGCAAGGTCGTCCACACGCTCGCCGAGGCCGCGGCCTGCCGCGACGTGATCGGGCTGCCCTGCGTGATCCGGCCGTCGTTCACCCTGGGCGGCACGGGCGGCGGCATCGCGTTCAACGTCGAGGAGTACGACGAGATCTGCCGGCGCGGGCTCGACCTGTCCCCGACCTCCGAGGTCCTCATCGAGGAGTCGGTGATCGGCTGGAAGGAGTTCGAGCTCGAGGTGATGCGCGACCGGCACGACAACGTCGTCATCATCTGCGGCATCGAGAACATCGACGCCATGGGCGTGCACACGGGCGACTCGATCACGGTCGCCCCCATCCAGACGCTCACCGACCGCGAGCTCCAGCGGATGCGCGACGCGGCCATCGCGGTCATCCGCGAGATCGGCGTCGAGACCGGCGGCAGCAACATCCAGTTCGCGGTGAACCCGGCCAACGGCCGGATGATCGTGATCGAGATGAACCCCCGCGTGTCGCGGAGCTCGGCGCTTGCCAGCAAGGCGACGGGGTTCCCCATCGCGAAGATCGCGGCGAAGCTCGCCGTGGGGTACACCCTCGACGAGCTCCAGAACGACATCACCCGCCGCACGAAGGCGTCCTTCGAGCCCACGATCGACTACGTCGTCGTGAAGGTGC
>CAZJJQ010000593.1:0-2971 GCA_964546345.1 uncultured Planctomycetales bacterium | reverse complement strand
GGCTGTTCGTGGTCCTGCTCGCGGAGAACTGCCGCGTGCCGTTCGACGATCCCGCGACCCATCTCGAGCTGACCATGGTCCACGAGGTGATGGCCCTCGACCACGGCGGCCCGCCCCTCGCGGTGATCCTCCACGGGGCGGCGCTCAAGCTCGGCCTCTTCGCGGTCCTCCTGACCCAGGCGGTGCTGCCCGTGGGGCGCCTCGGGACGGCGGGGGCCGTGGGCGTGACGCTGCTCGGGGTGCTCGTCACGGGCGTCGCCGTGGGGCTCGTCGAGTCGCTCCTCGCGCGGCTCGCCTTCCGTCGCGTGCCCGCGCTGCTCACGGCGGCGTTCCTGCTCTGCCTGTTCGCGCTCCTCATGGCGTGGAACGGAGGACGCCCGTGAGCGACGCGCTCAACCTCCTCGTCGGGCTCGCCATGGGGCTCAACCTCGTCGCGCTCGGCAGCGGACGGCTCCCGGTGATCATCCGGGCCATGTCGCTCCAAGGGGTCGTGCTCGGCGTGATGCCCCTGCTCCTCGAGCACGACGTGGACTGGCGCGTGATCCTCGTCGCGCTCGCCACGATCTCGGGCAAGGGCGTGCTCATCCCCGCGCTCCTGCGCCGCGCGACGCGGGCCTCGCCCGTGGACCGCGAGCTCGAGCCGACGCTCGGCTTCGTGCCCTCCATGCTGCTCGGGGCCGGCGTCACGATCGCGGCCGTCGCGGGCGCGCGCGCGCTCCCGCTCCTGCCCGAGCACGCGGGGCTGCTCCTCGTCCCCGGCGCGCTCGCGACCGTGCTCACCGGCGTCCTCCTGCTCGTCGGGCGCACGAAGGCGATCTCGCAGGTCTGCGGCTACCTGATCCTCGAGAACGGGATCTACCTGTTCGGCCTGCTCCTCATCGAGGCGATGCCGCTCCTCGTGGAGGCGGGCGTGCTCCTCGACCTGACCGTGGGCGTGTTCGTGCTCGGCATCATCGTGGACCGGATCCAGCGTGCCTTCGACACCCTCGACACGCGCAAGCTCACCGTGCTCCGCGAATGACGGCCCTCCCCCTGCTCCTCGTCCTCGTGCCCGCCCTGGGCGCCGTGCTCGCGGCCGCGTGGCGCGGCGACGCCTCGCGGGCCCTGCTCCTGCCCGCCGTGGGCCTGGTGCACGCCGCCCTCTGCCTCGCGCTCCTCCTCCACCCCCCGGAGGTCGCGCCCGGCGCCTGGCTCGCGTTCGATCCCCTCGCACGCGCCCTGCTCCCCGCGGTCTCCCTCCTGTTCCTCGCCTGCGCGGCGTACGGCGTCGCGTACCTCCGCGCCCGGGCGGAGCGGCCGCAACGGGCCTTCGTCGCGCTGTTCCTGGCCGTGCTCGGCCTCCTGAGCGCCGGCCTGCAGGCGCGGCACCTCGGCCTCCTCTGGATCACCACCGAGGCCGTCACCCTGGCCGCGGTGCCGCTCCTGCACTTCAACGGCACGCCCCGCGCGTTCGAGGCCACGTGGAAGTACCTCCTCGTGGGGGGCACGGGCATCGCCCTCTCGCTGCTCGGCTCCTTCTGCCTCGGCTACGCCTCGCTCCACGGGGGCGGCAGCGGCGACCTGACGTTCTCCTCCCTCGCCGCGCAGGGCTCGGGCCTGTCGCGCCCCTGGCTCCTCACCGCCTGGGTGCTGCTCCTCGTGGGCTACGGGACGAAGATGGGGCTCGCGCCCATGCACACCTGGAAGCCGGACGCGTACGGCGAGGCGCCGGGGATCGTGGGCGCCCTCCTGGCGGGCGGGGTCACCACGGTGGCGTTCGCCGCCCTGCTCCGCGTGCGGGCGGTGGTGGGGGCGGCGGGGGAAGGCGCGCTCGCGGACCGCACCCTGCTCGCCGTCGGCCTCTTCTCCATGGGGGTGGCCGCGCTGTTCCTCCTCGGCACCCGCGACTTCAAGCGGATGCTCGCCTACTCGAGCGTCGAGCACATGGGGATCCTGAGCCTGGGGGCGGGGCTCGGGCGCCTGGGCGTGGGCGCGGCGCTCTTCCACGTGTGGGCGAACGGCCTCACGAAGGGCGCGCTGTTCCTGAGCGCGGGCAACCTCCGCCGCGCGGCGGGCTCGCCGTCCATGGACCGGGTCCGCGGCATGGCGAGCGTGACCCCCCGTTCCGCGGCGATGTTCGTCGCGGGGACGTTCGCCGTCACGGCGTGCCCGCCCTTCGGGCCGTTCTTCAGCGAGCTGGCCCTCGTCCGCGCGGCGCTCGCGGGAGGGCACCCACTCCTCCTCGCCGCCTTCCTGGCGTGCCTGCTGCTGGCGTTCTTCGGCCTCACCCGCGTGGTGTTCGGCATCGTGCACGGCCGCCCCCGCGCGGGGGCGGGGGCGCCCGACCGCCGGTTCGTCGAGTCGCCGGGCGTGATCCTGCCTCCGCTCGTCCTGCTCTGCGTCTCCCTGGCCCTCGGGCTCCTCGCGCCTCCGCTCCTCAAGGACGCCTGGTCGGCCGCCGTAGACCAGCTCCTCCCCGCGCCATGAGCGGCTCGACCCCGTTCCGCCTCCTCGGCAACGCCGGCGCGGTCCCCTTCGCCGACCTCCCGACGTGGCCTGCGCCCGAGCTCGCCCGCGCCGCGGGGGCCGAGCTCGACCGCGGCGCCCGCCTCTGCGCCTGGTTCGGCGTGCCCGAGGGATCGTCCACCCGCCTCGTCGCCGTGCTCGCCTTCGACGCCGACAGCACCCTCGCGGTCGGGCGCAGCGAGCCCTTCCGGGGCACCTACCCCGCGCTCACCGCCGCGCACCCCCAGGCGCATCTCTTCGAGCGGGAGGTCCTCGAGCAGCACGGGCTCGTGCCCGAGGGGCACCCGTGGCTCAAGCCCGTGCGGGTCGCCGCGGGCGGCGCGCCGGCCATGGGCCCGTGCTTCCGCGTGGACGGCCGCGAGGTCCACGAGGTGGCCGTCGGGCCCGTCCACGCCGGGATCATCGAGCCCGGGCACTTCCGCTTCCAGTGCGCCGGCGAGGAGGTGCTCCACCTCGAGATCGCGCT
>CAZJJQ010000592.1:0-2972 GCA_964546345.1 uncultured Planctomycetales bacterium | reverse complement strand
AGCTCCAGCGGGGGATCCATCGGGGCCACGTCCACGCCCACGACGCGCCCCGTCGCGCCCACGATCCCGGCCGCGACCTGGAGCCAGCCCCCGGGCCAGCAGCCGAGGTCCACCACGCGGTCGCCCCGCGCGAGGACGCGCTGCTTCTCCTGGATCTCGAGGAGCTTGTAGGCCGCGCGGGAGCGATAGCCCTCGCGCTTGGCGCGCCGGTAGAAGGCGTCCTTGCGGTCGTAGCCGGCGATCAGACGGCGGTGCGGACGCGCACGAAAGCCTGGTTGTGACCGGGCACGGCGCCGCGCACGAAGAGGAGGTTCTTGTCCGCGTCCACCTTCATGACCATCAGGTTCCGGGTCGTCACGCGCTCGGCGCCGTAGCGGCCGGGCATGCGGAGGCCCTTGATGACGCGGCCCGGGTAGCTGTTGGCACCGATGGAGCCGCCGTGGCGGAAGAACTCGTGGGTGCCGTGGCCTTCGGTGTGGACCGGGAAGTTGTGCCGCTTCACCACACCCGCGGTGCCGCGGCCCTTGCTGGTGCCGATCACGTCCACGCGCTGCCCGGCGCTGAAGACGTCGACCTTGATCTCCTGCCCCGGCTCGTACTTTGCGGCATCCTCTTCCGAGACGCGGCTCTCGTGGAGGGCACGCTTCGGTGCCACGCCCGCCTTCTCGAAATGCTTCAGAAGGGCCTTCGAGACGTTCTTGCGGGAGCGGTCGGCGAAGCCGAGCTGGAGCGCCGTGTAGCCGTCCTTCTCGGGAGTCTTCTTCTGGATCACGGAGTTCGGTCCCGCGTCGAGCACGGTGACGGAGACGCACTGACCCGTCTCGTCGAAGAGGCGGGTCATGCCGATCTTGCGGCAGAGGAATTCGATGGCCACGGGGACTCTCTTTCGGAGGGGGGTTCTCGGGCGAGCGCGGAGCATAGGGGGGCGGAGCCGGCATGTCGACCCATTCCCACGCAGTGACGATGATCCCCGGAGACGGGATCGGGCCCGAGGTGACCGAGGCGGCCGTGAAGGTCGTGGAGGCCGCCGGGGTCCGGATCGAGTGGAACCGGGTCGAGGCCGGGGCCGAGGTGGTGGCCAAGCACGGGACGCCCGTCCCGGACGAGGTCCTGAACGCCATCCGGAGGACCGGGGTGGCCCTGAAAGGCCCCATCACCACCCCCATCGGCCAGGGCTTCCAGAGCGCCAACGTCACCCTGCGCAAGGCCCTGGACCTCTACGCCTGCATCCGGCCCGTGAAGAGCATTCCGGGGGTGCCCTCCCGCTTCGAGAACGTGAACCTCATCGTGGTCCGGGAGAACACCGAGGGCCTCTACTCGGGGCTCGAGCACCGCATCGCGCCCGGGATCGTCGAGAGCCTGAAGATCGTCACCGAGAAGGCCTGCTCCAGGATCTCCCGGTACGCCTTCGAGCTGGCGGAGCGCCAGGGGCGGAAGAAGGTCACGGCCATCCACAAGGCGAACATCATGAAGCTCGCCGACGGGCTCTTCCTCGACTGCGCCCGCGAGGTGGCGAAACGGCATGAGGGCGAGGTCGCCTACGACGAGGTGCTCGTGGACGCGCTCTGCATGAAGCTCGTGCGCCGTCCCGGCGACTTCGACGTCCTGCTCCTCGAGAACCTCTACGGCGACATCGTCTCCGACCTCGCGGCCGGTCTCGTCGGGGGCCTCGGGCTCGTGCCGGGCGGCAACTATGGCCGCCACGCGGCGGTGTTCGAGGCCGTCCACGGCTCGGCGCCCGACATCGCCGGCAAGGGACTCGCGAACCCCATCGCGATGATCCTCTCGGCGGCCATGATGTGCCACCACCTGGGCGACAAGGACGCCTTCCTGCGGATCCGCCGCGGGGTGGCCGCGGTGACGCGGAAGAAGGAGCACCTGACGCCCGACATCGGGGGCAACGCCGGCACCCGGGAGATCACGGACGCGATCATCGCGGAGGTGAAGGCGCAGCCGGCCGGCTCGGCGACGTAGGCGGCCCGTCGGGGTCGCCTGGGCGCCCCCTCCCCCCGGCACCGTGGGAATCCGCCCCCGGAGCCCGCCGCGGCGCCCCCTGCATCGCGTACGATGCACCCCCTCGCGGGGCTCCCCCCCGCGCCCCCCCGTTCCCCGCCCCCGTGTTCCCGCCGGACGTCCCCGCGTCCCCCGTCTGGAGTCGCCCGATGCCCTATCCCGAAGAGATGGTCGCCCCGATGCGAGCCGAGCTCACGCGCCTGGGCGCCAAGGAGCTGCGGACCGCCGCCGAGGTGGACGCGTTCATGAAGGCGCAGAAGGGCACGGCGCTCCTGGTCATCAACTCCGTCTGCGGCTGCGCCGCCGGCGGCGCACGCCCGGGCGTCGCGATGGCGCTCCAGTCCGCGGTCAAGCCCGACCAGGTGGTCACGGTCTTCGCCGGCCAGGATACGGAAGCCGTGGCGAAGGCGCGCTCCTACCTCACGGACGTGCCCCCGAGCAGCCCCAGCATGGCGCTCCTCAAGGACGGGAAGCTCGTCCACTTCGTCCCGCGCCACCAGATCGAGGGCCGCGACGGCCGCATGGTCGCCTTCGACCTGATCGGCGCGTTCGAGAAGCACTGCGCGAAGGCGCCGGCCGCCCGATAGGCCCTTGGGCACCTTCCACCACGACACGCACGCGCTCCACGGGATCACCTGCGTGGTCGCGACGCGGGGCTCCCGCACCTGGATCGGCCGGGTGGACACGGTGGACGAGCGCGGCGTGCTGCTGCGCGACGCCGACCTGCACGACGCCGACGCGCCCGGGGCGGCGCCCCGCGAGGAGTTCCTCCGCAAGGCGGCGAAGTTCGGCCCCTGGCCTCGCCACCCCGGCGTGATCGTCCCTGCGGCGGAGGTGGTCGAGGTGCTGCGGCTCTCCGAGGTCCCCACCGACTAGGGCGGCGTGGCTTCGGGATCGTGAACGCATCGCCGTCGGGACGTACGGGCTCGCTTTCGGGGCTCGTGCCGCGCGGCGGCTCG
>CAZJJQ010000591.1:0-2972 GCA_964546345.1 uncultured Planctomycetales bacterium | reverse complement strand
GGCTCCGCCCGCGCCGTCCCCGGCGAACGCCGCCTGCCTCGCGTGCCACGCCGACGCGAGCAAGGCCGGCGGCAAGCTCGTGGACGCCAAGGCCCACGCGGCTTCGGTCCACGGCAAGAAGGACTGCACGGAGTGCCACTTCGACTTCGAGACGGCGCCCCATGCGAAGGAGGCGAAGACCGTCGGTTGCGCCGAGTGCCACGAGAAGGAAGCGGCCCAGGTCGCGACGTCCTCGCACAAGAAGGCGGCCGAGCTGGCGCCCGAGGGCGAGAAGCTCCCCGTGCGCGAGCGTCGCGCGCCGTCCTGCGTCGCCTGCCACGGCCCCGCCCACGCCATCCTGAAGGGCAACGACCCGGCGTCGAGCCTCTACCCCCTCAACGTCCCGCTGACGTGCGGCTCCTGCCACTTCGCCCCCGACGCCCGCGGCGACGCCGAGGTCGCGCGGCTGATGTCGGAGAAGTACACCGACGACACGCACAGCAAGGCGCTCCTCAAGTCCGGGCTCGTGGTCGCCGCCACCTGCGTCACGTGCCACGGTGGGCACCACGTCGTGGGCGTCAAGGACGCGGCCTCGCCCGTGCACCCCGACAACGTGAGCGGGACGTGCGGGAAGTGCCACGCCGGGATCCTCTCGCACTACCAGCAGAGCATCCACGGCCGCACCGCCCGGCACGCGACCGACAAGAACGCCGTCGGCCGCGAGCCCGCGACCTGCACCACCTGCCACAAGCCCCACCACATCCGCGATCCGCTCACCCAGGCCGACTTCAAGCGGAACGTGATGGACACGTGCGGCGAGTGCCACGCGGCGAAGCTCGGCACGTACCGCAACACGTACCACGGGCGCGTGTCCGACCTGGGCGGGAGCGGCGCCGCCTCGTGCACCGACTGTCACACGGCGCACGACATCCTCCCCACCTCCGACCCGAAGTCGTCGGTCCACCATCCGGGCCCGCGGACGAGGACGTGCGCCGCCTGCCACGAGGGCGCCACCGACGCCTTCGCGACCTACGCGGTGCACGCCGACCCGGACGACAAGGACCGGTGGCCGGTCCTCTACTGGGCGCGCACGATCATGACGACCATGATCGTCGTGGTGTGGTGCCTCGCGGGCCTGCACATCCTCCTGTGGTTCCTCCGGGCGATCCGCGAGCCCAAGCCCGACCACAGCCACCTCTCCGGGCGCTGGTACCAGCGCTGGCCGCCCTTCTACCGCATCCTCCACATGACGGTGGCGTCCACCTTCCTGCTCCTGGCGCTGACGGGCATGCCCCTGCGCTTCCATCACACGGGGTGGGGCCAGGCCCTCTACGGCCTGCTCGGCGGCCCGGCGTCGGTCCGCTTCCTGCACCGGCTGGGCGGGGCGATCACCTTCGGCTACTTCGTCGTCTACCTCGTGCACATCGCCCGGCGCTTCGCCCGCGGCGAGAAGGGGCTCTTCAAGGGTCCGCACACGATGCTCCCCCGCTGGAAGGACCTCCAGGACGTCCGCGCCAACTTCCGCTGGTTCTTCAAGGGTGGCCAGCGGCCGAACTTCGACCGGTGGACGTACTGGGAGAAGTTCGACTTCTGGGCCGAGGTCTGGGGCGTCGGGTTCATCGGCCTCACGGGCCTCATCATGTGGTTCCCCATCGCCACCACCGCGGTGGCGCCCGGCTGGGTCGTCAACCTCGCCCACATCCTGCACTCCTACGAGGCGCTCCTCGCGACCGGGTTCATCTTCAGCGTGCACTTCTTCCACGCGAACCTGCGCCCCGGGAAGTTCCCCCTCGATCCCATCATCTTCTCGGGCCGCATCCCCGAGGAGGAGCTGAAGCTCGAGCGTCCCGCCGAGTACGCACGGATGAAGGCCGACGGCCGGCTCGAGCGCGAGGCCCTGCCCGCGCCCGACGCCGCGCTGGTCCGTCGCGCCTACATCGTGGGCGGCACGCTGCTCTCCATCGGCCTCCTGCTCCTCGCCCTCATGGTCGTGGGGCTCCTCACCTGACCGCCTCCTCCGCCCCTCCCTTCCCCGCGGCCCGTCGGCTCCCCGTTCGCGGGGCCGTCGGCGTCGCGGCCGTCCGCCCCCCCGTCGCTCGCGCTCGCTACAATCTCGTTGGATCCACGGCTGCTCGGCGCCCGCGAACGCGCCGACGGACGGGTCCTGACCCGGAGGTCCTCATGCGTACCCAGGTGCGTTCTCTCTGGCTCGTCGCGAGCGTCGTCGCGGCGGCGGGCCTCTTCGGCAGCCTGTCCTCGACGGAGCCGTCGGCCCAGGCCGAGGAGCCCGCGCCCGCGCACGTCGGCGCGGAGAGCTGCAAGAAGTGCCACTTCAAGCAGCAGGCGTCCTGGAAGAAGACCGGGATGGCCAAGACGTTCGAGTCCCTCAAGCCCGACGCGGCTGCCGAGAAGAAGACGGCGGGCGGCCTCGACCCGAAGGCCGACTACACGAAGGACCCGAAGTGCCTGAAGTGCCACACCACGGGCTACGGCTCGGCCACCGGCTACCCGGCCCCTGCCGCCGCGGGCGCCGCCTGCACGCCGGCGGAGGAGGAGCGTGCGAAGCTCAACGCGGGCGTCACGTGCGAGGCCTGCCATGGTCCGGGCAGCCTGTACGGCCCGTACAAGAAGGACCATCCGAACTTCAAGTTCGAGGAGATCGCGAAGCTCGGCGCCGTGATGCCGACGGCCGAGACCTGCATGCCCTGCCACGTGAAGGAGTGCCCGACGATGCCGAAGGACTACACCTTCGACTTCACGAAGGCGAAGGACTCGAAGGAGATCCACGAGCACATCCCGCTGAAGCAGAAGCACTAGCCGCGGGTTCGATCGCAGTCCGACGGCGGGGGGCCCCGGGGGGCTCCCCGCCGTCCTGCTTGCAGCCCGCATCCCGATGGGGTTGCCGTCCTCGCGTCGTGCCCACCTGGGCAGACCCTCTCCCCGGCCCCCGTCGAAACGGCGCGTTTCGGCCCCGTCGGACCCCTCAGGAGGTC
>CAZJJQ010000590.1:0-2995 GCA_964546345.1 uncultured Planctomycetales bacterium | reverse complement strand
CGCCGCCGAGCGGCCCCCGCGGCACCGTCGGAGGAGGCCTCGCCTTCGGCCCCGACCTCGGAGCGTCCATCCTCGGTACGTACGAGTTCTCCCGTTCCTGCCGCACCGCGTGGTCGGCCGAGGTGCGGGGGAGCTGGCTGTTCTTCGACAACGCCTCCGTCGTGAACACCGGCAACGACACGACCGATGCCGACTGGAAGCAGCTGCAGGCCGGCGTGAAGGTCGCCCTCGACCCGGAAGCCCGCACGCATCTGACCGGCCGTGCCGGCCTCGTGGTCGCGGACGTGAAGGGCAACCTCAACCTCGTGCGCCAGACGGGCACCTATTACGGCGGCTACGTCGGCTTCGGCTTCGAGACCCAGCTCACGCCCCGCATCAGCGTGGGCCCCGACGTCTCCGTGCTGGCCGTGCAGCGCGACGGCGACGATCGCGTCTACTTCGTGCCGCAGTTCGGCTGGAACCTCAGCTATGCGGTCGGCTGCGTGCCGGCCTGCGTGCCCGAGCGGCCCTGCGTCGGGGACCGGGACCTGTACGTCGGCCTCGCGGCCAGTGCCCTGCCGGGCCTCGGCGGGGGCGCGCGCTTCGGCCAGACCTGGCTCCGCACGAGCCGCGCGTCCTGGTCGCTCGAGATCGAGGGCACCCTCCAGACGCTCGACGGCGTCTTCGGGGGAGACACGCCCGACTCCGACTACGGACAGTTCCGCATCGGCGGTCGCGGCCGGTACTTCCACGGCCGTCATCACCTCGTCGCGCGGCTCGGCTTCTGCGGGTTCAAGGCGACGGGCACGACCGACTTCGTGGACAAGGCCACGACCTACTACGGGGGCTACGTGGGCCTGGGCTACGACTTCGACATCAACGCGCGCTGGTCCACCGGCCCCGAGGCGACGTTGCTCGTGGGCGTGGAAGAGAACAAGACCCAGCGCGTGCAGGTGATCCCGCAGTTCGGTTGGCAGCTGACGTACTGGCTCTGAGCGATGCCGTGAGCCTTGCCGCCGGGGTGGCCCGGAGCAGGGGATGAAGGTCGGGGATGCCCGGGGGGGCACCCTGGTCAGGATCGATTCGGGGGGCGGCAGGGGGCCGCCGCGGGGGTGATCGTGACGGACTGGACTCGCAAGCTTCGCGGATACCGACGAAGGGGCGGCTGGACCCGGGACCTGGGCATCCTGGCCCTGTTCCTGCTCGCATGCAGCGAGCTGTGCACGAGGGTCGAGTCGCACCTCTGCTACCTGTTCGCGCTCTCGTTCGCGGCTGCCTTCGTCCTCGTTCCGCCGACGGCGCGACGGGTGAGACAGCTGGGCGCCGTCGTGCTGCCCGGAGGGCGTTCGATCCACGGCAGACGCACGCCGCTGCTCGGCGGCTTCGCCGTGTTCGTCCCGTTCTTCATGACCGCGATGGTCATCGGGATCCTCGGGGACCCGAAGGGCTACGGCATCGCCGCCGGCGCCCTCGTCATGCTGCTCGTCGGCGGCTACGACGACCTGAAGGGGGTCCGTCCGCGCACGAAGGTGCTGGCCCAGGTCCTCGCCGCGCTCCTCCTGTACGTGAGCGGCTTCCGTCTGCCCGTGCTCGACGTACCGGGGCTGCGGGCGTTCGGCCTCGACTCGCTCGAGATCCCGTTGATGGTGTTCTGGGTGGTGCTCGCCTCGAACGCCTTCAACCTGACCGACGGCATGGACGGGCTCGCGAGCTCCCTCGCCCTGGTCGGGTGCGTGGGAGCGCTCGCCGTCGGCTCGTGGCCGGTCCTCGCCGTCGTGCTCGGCGGCGCGGTGCTCGGCTTCTTCCGCTACAACATGCCGCGCGCGTCGATCTTCCTCGGCGACTCGGGCAGCCTCCTGCTCGGCTTCGCGCTGGCCGCGTTCGCGCTCGACGCCCCGACCACGAACAACGTCGCCGTCGCCTACGGCCTCCTCGCCTATTCGCTGGGCGACGTCGCGCTGGCCGTGACCCGTCGGGCGCTGCGCGGCAAGCCCCTCTTCGCGGGCGACAAGAGCCACGTGCATCACAAGCTGCGGATGCACCTGCGCTCGACGTGGGGCGCGCTCCTCGCCGCCGCGGCGTTCGCCAGCGCCCAGCTAGCCCTCGTCCTGACGATGCCCGGCCTCCCCGGCCTGCTCCTGTGCGCCGGCCTCTGGGCGCTCCTCGTCGTCACGCTCATGGCCGTCGGCCGCGTCCGCGTCCGTCACATGCTGTCGAGCCGTCTCCCCTTCCAGCGGATGCACCTCGTCCGCAACTACGTCCTCGGGCTGCTGCGGTTCGCCGACGAGCCCGTCGAGGTGGAACGCTCCCTGCGCCATCTCGTGGACGACATGGGGCTCGTCTCCCTCGACCTCCGCCACTACCACCTGAGGAACGCCCGTCCCCCCGCGGGCCCCGTCGAGGAGGTCCCGGTGGTCCTCGAAGACGGCGTCGCGCAGTGGTCCTACGCGCCGCCCCGCGAGGAGCGGGCCGTCGAGGACGAACGCAAGGCCGTCGTCTGCGAGCTGATCCGTGCGGCCGACGAGCGGCTCGCCCTGATCGCGTCCGGCGGTGACCTCCGCGATCGGCCGGCGGCTGCCGAGGTCCGTCGCACCTCGACGACGTCCCAGGGACTCGAGCGCGGAACGGAGCCCGTCTGATGCCTGCCTCCACCCCCTGCGATCCGTCCGCCTCCGGTCGGGCGAGCCCCGACGCCGGCTCCAAGCCGACGTGCAGGACGGCCCTCGTCACCGGCATCACCGGCCAGGACGGCTCCTACCTCGCCGAGCTCCTGATCTCGAAGGGCTACCACGTCCACGGCCTCGTGCGCCGCAGCAGCAACTTCAACACGACGCGCATCGATCACCTCTACCGCGATCCGCATGAGGATGCGCGGCTCGACCTGCACTTCGGCGACCTCCTCGACCCCTGCTCGCTCCGCGCCCTCCTCGAGAAGGTGAAGCCGGACGAGGTCTACAACCTCGGCGCCCAGAGCCACGTCCGCGTGAGCTTCGAGCTGCCCACCTAGACCGCCGAC
>CAZJJQ010000589.1:0-2995 GCA_964546345.1 uncultured Planctomycetales bacterium | reverse complement strand
GGCCGGCGCGGCCGGCTTCGCGGGGGGCGCGGGGGGGATGGGCGTGAGCAGGCGCGGCGCGGCCGGGCCCGGGAGCTCGGGCCGGACGACCCCGGCGGGGGGAGGGATCGGCGTCTGCAGGCGCGGCGCGGCGACCGGCGGCACGACGGGAGGCACCGGCGTGTGAAGGCGCCCCTTGAGCGCCGCCGGAGGGGTGCCGCGGGCGATGTGCGTCAACGTCCCCGGCGGGGGCGCGGTGTCCTGCCCTGCGCTGGACTTCGGCGCCTCCCCCGCCACAGCGCCGGCCCCCACCTTGGGGAACGCCACGCGCATCTCGACGCGGCCGATCTCGACGCGGTCTCCCTCCCGCAGGGCGTCGTCGATGACGATGGTCCCGTTGAGCGAGGTGCCGTTGCGGGACTCGAGGTCGGCGATGCGCCAGCCGTCGGGAGCCCGATAGAACCGGCAGTGGCGGCGGGAGAGCTTGCGATCGTCGAGATGGACGGAGGCGTCCGGATCGCGCCCGACCACGACCTCGTCGCGGTCGAAGTCGTAGACCCGCTCTCCGTCCGCGGACTGGACGAAGAGCCGAAGGCGGGCGGTGTTCGGCATGGGGTGGAACCAGCAAAGCACGGGCCCGAAACCGCCCCCCCACCGCGCCCCCCCGGCAGGGTCCCCTCCCGGGCCGCGCCCCCCCGCAGGCGGACCGTCACGACAGGGCGATCCCCGCCGCTACCACGGCCGCCAGCTCGGTCCTGAGGGCGCAGCACCCGAGGCTCGCGCGGGGGACGCCGGCTGCCGAGAGAGCCTCGATCTCGGCCGCGTCGAATCCCCCCTCCGGGCCCACGAGCAGCCACGGCGACGCGGCCTCCTGGATTGCCGCGGCCAGGGGCGGAAGTCCCGGTTCGGTGTCCAGCAGCACCGGGGTGCCCCCCGCGGGTCGGGACAGGCGCGGAATCTCCCCGACGTCCGCGGGCTCCCCGACCTCGAGCAGCCGACTCCGCCCATTGACCTTGGCGGCCTCCCGCACGATCCGCCCCCATCGCTCGGCCCTCCGCTCCCGGACCTCGCGCGGGTCGGTCCCGGAGCGCCGGGTGCGCAGCGGCAGGAAGAGCGAGACGCCGAGCTCCGCGAGGGCCTCCACCAGGTCATCCGCCTTCCCGGCCGCGGGGAGCGCGGCGGCGAGAACGACCCGGCGACGCGGCTCACGGTCGGGGGAGGGGCCGACGACCTCGAGCACCGCCGCGTCGCCCCTCGCTTCGAGGAGGCGCGCGAGCACGCTCCCTCCCTTCCCATCGAACAGGACGACCGGATCGCCGACGCGTGCGCGCCGCGCGCGGACGAGGTGGTGACCTTCGTCCCGGTCGAGCGTGACCGGACCCGACGGGGGCAGCGCAGGGCAGAAGGCCCGCTCGGGCCCGGCCCCCCGTCGGTCGCCGGCGGTCGCCACCGCGCGCTACCGCGGCAGCCCGGCGAGCAGGCGCCGGGCCAGCGCCACGTTCTCCGCCTGGGCCTCGCCTCGGGGGGAGGCGCGATCGACGTACCGCTCGAGGAACCCGCGGGCGATCCCGGCGTGCTGCTCGCGGAGAGGGGCCTCCTCGGCCTCGGCCGCCCGGCGAGCCCACACCCGCCCCGCGTAGAGGTCGGTCTCGAGGAACTCGCCCTTGGGATCGAGGTCCCGCACCAGCTCGAGGGCGTGCAGCACCTCGGCGTCGTGCTCCCGTCCCAGGTCGAGCCCCATCTCCGCGATGCGCATCCATCCGGGCAGCAGCTGGCTCCAGGCCGCCACCGCGTCCCGGTAGGCGAACAGCGCGTCGGCCCGCTTGCCGGAGCGGCGGAGGCTCTCCCCCAGGTCGTACGCGGTCAGGGCCGCCTCCCGCGACTTCCGCGGAGCCTCGGGGTCGAGCCTGCGCACCTGCTCGATCCGCTGCCGGGTGCTTTCGGCCTCGTCGCCCTCGGGCTCGAGCCGCAGCGCGGCCTCGAGGTCGGCGAGCGCCTGCTTCACGGCGAGCGCGTGCTTCTGCTCCCAGTCGGCGACCGCCTGGGGATCCGGCGGGGCGCCGTCGCGGGCGACGGGCTTCGGGTACCGCAGCTTGTAGAGGAAGTAGGCTCCTCCCCGGCGACGGTGGCACTCGGCGAGCGCATGGATCGCCTCCGCGGAGGCGGGCTCGAGCTCGCGGGCCCGACGGTAGGCCGCGAGCGCCTTGTCGAGCTCCTGCCGTTCCAGCCACACGTCCCCCTCGAGGACGTGAGGCGCCGCCCCGCGCGGGTCGGCGACCGCCGCGTTGCCGGCCAGCCCCGCCGCCTTGTCGAGCTCGTGGCCCTCGAGCGCCTTGCGTCCCTGCTCGACCAGGATGGCCGCCAGGGCGCGGGAGGCGCTCCCCGGGATCGGCTCGTAGGACGACGCGAGGAGGGCGTAGCGGGCCGCCGTCTCGAGGTCTCCGGCCAGCCGGTAGAGCTGCGAGAGGTCGAGGCTCGTGCGCGGATCCCTCGGGTCCAGCTCCTTCGCCCGGAGGAGCGCCGCCTGCGCCTGCTGGAGCAGGGGCCCTCGGCTGCCGCCCCGGAGCATCTGCGCCTCGTAGACCGCCGCGCGTCCGCGGTGCACGGACGGGTCGTCCGGGAACCGGTCGGCGGCGGCGGCGAGGCGCTTCAGGGCATCGAGGTACTCGCCCTGCTCGATGTCGAGCTCGGCGGCGGTCAGGGCGGGACCCGGCCACGGGCCTTCCAGGGACGCGAGGGCCCCGGCGCGTTGGCGGATCGCCCGCAACGACGCCAGCGCGGCCTCGAGCGCAGCCTCGTCGCACACGCCCTCGGCGATCCGACGGCGCGCCACGGCCTCGATGCGGTCGAGCTCGAGGAGATGGTGCGCGACCAGGAGCTCCTTCGGCCGGCGCGCGAGGATGGGCTCCGCGTCGGCGCGGGCTCCCGCCACGTCGGCGCGGCGGCTGCGCACGATCGAGCGGAGCAGGCGGGCGGCGTCCAGCACCCGCTCGAGCCGGCTGCCCGGCGCGGGGCT
>CAZJJQ010000588.1:0-3009 GCA_964546345.1 uncultured Planctomycetales bacterium | reverse complement strand
AGCCTCACGCGCGGGTCGACGAGGGCGTAGCAGACGTCGGTCACGATGGAGAAGACCACGTACAGCGTGGCGCCCACGGCCACGAAGGCCTGCACCACCGGCAGGTCGCTCTTTTTGATCGCCTCGACGGTCATGCTCCCGAGCCCGGGGATGCCGAAGAACAGCTCGAGGAGCAGCGACCCGAGGAAGAGGAAGGGGATCGTGATCACGACGCGGGTGATCACCTGGATCATGGCGTTCTTGAGCACGTGGCGGAACAGGATCCCGCGCGGGCCCACGCCCTTCGCCGCCGCGGTGCGCACGTGGTCCTGCTGCATCTCCTCCAGCATGACCGCGCGGTAGAAGCGCAGCTCGCCGCCCAGCGCGAGCGCGATCCAGATGATCATGGGCAGCACGAGGAGGGGGAAGCCCCGGGGCAGGGGCTCGAAGCCGTAGACCGGGAACAGCTTCCAGTCGGCGGCCAGCACCTTCTGCCCGAACAGGATGTAGGTGAGGCTCGGGATCGACATGGCCGCCACGGACAGGATGACGACCGTGCGGTCGAGCAGCGAGCCGCGATGGTACGCGCACAGCAGCGCGAGGGAGACGGAGAGGAGCACCTCGAGGAGGAACGCGGGCACCGCCAGCGAGAGGCTCGGGCCCACGCCCTCGGCCATCATGGTGGCCACGGGGCGGTTCGTCTTCCAGGAGTTGCCGAAGTCGAACGTGATCGAGCCCCACACGAACTCCAGGTACCGCTCGCCGAGAGGTCGGTCGAGGCCCAGCTCGTGGCGCTTCGCGTCGAGCTTCTCCTTCGTGGGGTTCTTGCCGACCTCGCCGTACGCGGGGTCGCCGCCCACCACGTTGAAGAGGAAGAACGTGATGGAGAGGACCCCGACCAGGATCGGGACGGCGAGCAGGATGCGGCGGAGGACGTAGATCGCCACGGCTCACCAGCCCCGGCGTCGGCGGCGGCCGAGCAGGAGCGTCCCCGCGACCCCCGCGACGAACACGCCCGCGAGGAGGGCGGGCACGAGGGGCTCGCGCGCGTTCCATGCGTCCGTGCGCGCGCGCCGGAGCCCGCCGTCGATGCGCGCGTACTTCCACCACTTCGTGGAGAGGTCGCTCGGGCGGAAGCCGTGGAGCCAGGCGTGCCGCACGTACGGGAAGATGCGGCGGGCCCGGATCACCCAGGCGGCGTCGTCCACCGCGATCCGCTGGAGGTCCCGGTAGATCTTCGTGCGCTCGGGCCCGGGCCGCATCGACGCCGTGCTCGCGTAGAGGCGGTCGAACTCCGCGTTCTGGTATCGCGTCCCGTTGGGATCCGGCGCTGTCGGGCCGTACAGGCACTGGAGGAAGTTCTGCGCGTCGGGATAGTCGCCGAACCACGCCTGCCCCCACAGTTGGGTCTCGCCCTTGTCCACCCGGTGCATCAGCCCCTGCCAGTCCGTCTTGTAGGGCCGCAGGCGGATGCCGATCTCGGCGAGGTCGCGCTTCCACGCCTTGAAGTGGTCGTCGTCCGTGGACGAGTCCTGCACGTCCACCGTGAGCTCCGGCACGCCCTGCCCGCCGGGGAACCCAGCGTTCGCGAGGACCTGGCGCGCCCGCGCGAGCGTCTGCGCGCGCGTCTCGCCCTTCGCCGGCTTCCACGGGTTGACGAAGCCCGGGTCCCACTCGGCGGTGTCGCGGGGGATGGGCCCCTGCATGTCCTCCACGAGCCCGTTGTAGAGGTACTCCGCCGCCCACGCGTAGTCGGTGGCGAGCGAGATCGCGCGCCGGATCGCCTTCGCCTTCTCCCCCACCCCCACGACCGGGTCCTGCATGTTGAACCCGTCGTACATGATCTCGAGTTGCGGCTCCTTCCACAGCACGACGCCCCGGTCGGCGAGCTGCGGCTTGAGCGCCCGCGCCGGCGCCGGGCCGATCGCGACGTCGTAGCTGTCCTTCGGCACCCGGATCACGTCGAGCCACCCCGCCTCGAACCACAGCCAGCGGGGCTGGCTCTCCTTGATCACCGTCGCCACGACGCGATCCACCTGCGGCAGGGGCCGCCCCGCGTCCTCGAGGAGCCCCGCCTTCGTCTCCTCCGCCGAGGCCTCGGACGGGTAGCGCTCCTCGCGGTAGCCCGGGTTCCGCACGAGCACGAGCCGTTGCCCGGGCCGGTACTCCTCGACGCGGAACGGCCCCGTCCCCACCGCGTGGTTGAGGAACTCCTTGCCGTACGCCTCCACCGCCTCGGGCGGGTAGATCGACGTGTACGGCATCGCGAGCACCCACTGGAGCTGCGGGTACGGCTCGACGAGCCGGAACTCCACCGTGTGCTCGTCCACCGCGACGAGCCCCGGCACCTCGGGGAAGCCCTCGTCCTTCCCGTAGCGGTGACGGTTCGGCCCCGCCGGCGCCGTCTCGCTCGCCTTCGAGAACGCGTCGAGCCCCTCCACCTTCCCGCCCAGCAGCCAGCTGCCCTTCGTGTCCGACTGGAGGTCCATGAGCCGCTTCAGGCAGAACACGACGTCGCTCGCGACGACCTCCCGTCCCCTGCCGCCGGTGGCCCGGAAGCAGGGGTCGTCCACGTACCGCACGCCGGGCTTGAGGCGGACGCGGACCACCTTGCCGTCGGCCGACACCTCGGGCAGCGCCGCGGCGAGGCAGGGCTCGAGCTCGTAGGGCCGCTTGAGGTACGCGTACTGGTAGAGCGCGTCGTAGACGTTGAGCACGCACTGGGTGCGGATGTCCTCGCTCGCCCGCACGGGGTCGAAGCCGTTCATCTCCGAGACGAACGAGATCCGCAGCGTCCCCTCGTCGGGCTGGCCCGGGTAGGGATCGGCGCCGCAGCCCGACAGGAAGGCGACGACGGAGCCGAGCAGGGCGAGGAGGCCGACGACGGGGAAGGGGCGGGCGGGCACGGGCAGGACGATACGCGCCCCGGGCCCCACGGACAACGGGCCGGGCGCCACGTCCGGGTGGCGGGGGGCGGCGGGGGGAGGCCCCCGCGCCCCGTCAGGCGCGCGGCGCGCGCGCCGCGTCGTG
>CAZJJQ010000587.1:0-3010 GCA_964546345.1 uncultured Planctomycetales bacterium | reverse complement strand
GAGGCAGAACGCCACGAGGCCGAGGACGCCGCCCGAGATGCCCATGAGCATCTCGGCCGGCCAATGGCGCGACCACGTGTAGGCCACCCTCTTCGAGAGGGCGCGGTCGCGGCGGGGGGCCGTGGCCGGGAGGAGGGGGGCGCCGGGGGCCGCGAGCGCATCGGGCCCCGCGGGATCCGCGGAGGCGACCTCGGCCGGGTCCTGGGGCGGCGGGGCGGGAGCTCGCGGGGCGGCCATGATCGAAGGGGTGACGGTACGCCGGGACGCGGGGGAACCCTCGGAATCGCCCCCGTCAGTCCGCCGGCGTGGCCTCGGGGCCGGGGGCCTCCTCGCCTTCGAGGGCCTCGATCCGCTGACGGAGGTCGCGCACCTCGTGGGCGAGCTCGGGCAGGCGGCGGAAGACGGGCGCGGCCCGCATCCACTCGCGCGCCTCGATCGCCGGGCTGCCCCCCACCACCTTGCCGGCCTCCACGTCGCCCGCGATGCCGCTCTGGGCGATCGCGGTGGCGCCGTCGCCGATGGTCAGGTGCCCGCCCGCGCCGACCTGGCCCGCCAGCGTGACGCCGCGCCCGACGATGCTGGTCCCCGAGAGACCCACCTGCGAGCACAGGATCGTGTCGGGCCCCACCACGCAGTTGTGGCCCACCTGCACGAGGTTGTCGATCTTGGTGCCCCGTCCGATCCGCGTCTCGCCGAGCGTGGCCCGGTCGATGCAGCAGTTGGCCTGGATCTCGACGTCGTCCTCGATCACGACGATCCCCACCTGGGGGATCTTGCGGTGCGTGCCGTCCTTGCGCTTCGTGAAGCCGAAGCCGTCGGCGCCGAGCACGGAGCCGTCGTGGATCGTGACCCGGTGCCCGACGCGCGTGCCCTCGCGGAGCGTCACGCGGCTGTGGAGCGTCACGTCGTCGCCGACGCGGCAGCCCGCGTGGAGCACCACGTGCGGCCCGAAGCAGGCGTTCTTCCCGACCTCCACGTCGGCTGCGACGACGACGTACGGGCCGATGGCCGCCCCCGGGCCGATCCGGGCGCCGGGGGCGATCACGGCCGTGGGGTGGATCCCGGGGGCGGCGGGGCGCGGGGCGGGATAGAGGAGGTCGAGGGCCTCGGCGAACGCGAGGTAGGGGTCGTCCACGCGCACGGCGATGGCGGCGACGGGCGCCGCCTTGCGCGAGAGGAAGATGGCCGAGGCCTTCGAGGAGGCGGCGACGGCGGCGAGCTTCGGGCTGCCGAGGAAGGTGAGGTCCCCGGGACCGGCGGTCTCGAGGCTCGCGATCCGGTGGATCTCGACGGACCCGTCCCCCTCGACGGTCCCTCCGACGTGCCTGGCGATGTCGTTCAGCCGCATGCGCGCCTCCCGCCCGGCCCGCGCGCCGGACGCGGGGGAGGCTATCCGGCCCGGCCGACGCCGGGCCGATCCGTCCACGCCGACCTCGCCGCGGCGAGGCCCCGGCCGACCCGTAAGATCGGCCCTTCCGACCCCGCCGCCACGAGGATCGCCATGACGGACGCCCCCGCCCCCGCCGCCCCCACCCCCCGCAGGAAGCGCCGTTGGCTGCGCCGGATCGGGCTCCTCGTCGCCCTGCTGCTCGCCCTCGTCGTCGCGGCGCCGTTCGCGCTGTCGATCGCGCCCGTGCGCCGGTTCGTCGCCCAGAAGGTCTCGGAGCGCCTGGGTCGCCGCCTGACCATCGGAGGGATCTCGGCCGCCTGGTGGAGCGGGATCGAGCTGCGCGACGTCGAGCTGCACAACCCCGACGGCTGGGCCGGAGACCCGCTGCTCGCGGTGGACCGGGTGAAGGTGGAGGTGTCCGTCGGCAAGGCGCTCTCGGGAACGGTCGACGCGCAGGTCTGGGTGGACCGGCCCGTGGTGACGCTGCTCCGCACCGCGGACGGGCGGTCCAACACGGACGGCCTGCTCGAGGGAGAGGAGGAGCGGCAGGAGCGCTCGAAGGGCGGCCCGGTCGAGCTCGCGCTTCACCTGAAGGAGGGGAAGATCGTCGCGCACGCGCTGCCCGCGGCGGGCCAGCCCTCGACGGCGCCGGACGTCGTGGACGGGATCACGGTGGAGGCGGGCAGGGGCGCGGACGGATCCGTGCGCCTCGTGGCCTCGGCGCTCGCGCGCGGCGCCAGGACCGGCGGCGGCGACGTGCCGATCACGGCATCCGCGACGCTCGACGGCGCGGGCGCGGGGCCGGCGAGCCTGTCGGTGCCGTCGCTCGACCTGGCGCGGCTGTCGAACCTCCTCGGCGCGACCACGGGCGTCGAGCGGCTCGCCGGCACGCTCGACGCGGACGGGAAGCTGACCTTCGGGGCCGGCTCCTCCGCCTCGGGCACCGTGCGGACCACCGTCACCAACCTGTCGGCGACGCAGGGGAAGGGGACGCTCCGGCTGGCCTCCGCCGAGCTGACCGCCTCGCCGACGGTCGCCGAGGGCACGAGCACGTTCGACCTCGCGCTCGTGCTGCGGGGCCTCTCGGCCACGGGCTTCTCCGACAAGGACGCGGGGCTCACCGAGCCGGAGCTGTCCGTGCGGGGCAAGGTCGTGCGGCGACCGAACGGGGATCTCGCGTTCGGCGACGCCTCGAACCCCGTGCGCATCACGGGACGCCTCCTCTCCGGCACCCTGTCGGGCGCGATGACGGAGATGGGAGGGGACCGCGCGGCGGCGGACGTACGGGGCCGGCTCGCCCTCACGCTCTCCCCCACCCTGGGTCGCCTCGCGGGCCTGCTCGCCGATCGCGAGGCCGATCTCTCCGGCGCGGTGACGCTCGACGCCTCGGTCACGGGGCGCGGGGGCGTGCTCGACCTCGTCGTGGACGGCGGCATCTCGGACCTGCGGATCGGCGGCGACGCGACGACGGCGCCCTACGACGAGCCGACCGTGGGGCTCGGTCTCACGGGCCGCTGGGACGGCGGCGCGCGGTCGCTCACGCTCACGCGCGCGACGCTCGCCGCCCGCGCGCTCCGGGCCGGCGCGGGCTCGCCTCAGGCGCCGTTCGTGGTGAGGCTC
>CAZJJQ010000586.1:0-3011 GCA_964546345.1 uncultured Planctomycetales bacterium | reverse complement strand
GAGGCCGGTACGGTGCGCCGGCGCCCGCCACGGCGTACGCCGGTGACGCAAAGCCCCGCGCAGGAGGAGGAGGGGTGCGCTGGCGCGCGGATCGGCCCTTCGCTACCCTGGGCGGCGGAGGCGCTTGGAGTGACACCCGAGGATCCGGTGCGACCCTTTCCCGCCGTGGCCGGGCTCGAGATCCAGGAGCAGATCGGATCCGGCGCGTTCGGGACCGTGTTCCGGGCGCGAGACCCGCTCATCGAGCGCCGCGTGGCGCTCAAGGTCCTGCGGCCGGAGGTCCGGAGGACGGGCGGGGAGCGTGCGCAGCAGCGGCTCCTGCGGGAGATCCGTGCGCTCGGGGCCCTCCAGCATCCCCACGTGGCCACGCTGTACCGCGTGCACGCGCTCGAAGGGGAGGGCGTGGCCCTCGAGATGGAGTACGTCGATGGGGAGACGTACGAGGCACGCCTCGCCGGAGGGCGCCGGCTCCCGGTGGCGGAGGTGCGCGACCTCGCGCGTGCCCTCGGCGCCGCGCTGCGATGCGCGCACGAGGTCGGCATCGTGCACGGCGACGTGAAGCCGGCCAACGTGATGCGCGCGAGGGACGGGACCCTCAAGCTCGTGGACTTCGGGCTCGCCCGCCTGCGCGACGCCGAGGGCGGCGCGCCCGGGGGCTCGGGGACACCGCACTACCTCGCGCCCGAGGTCGTCGAAGGCTCGGCGCGAGGCTCCGCGGCCGACGTCTGGAGCCTCGGGGCCCTGCTCTACCGGGCGCTGGCCGGTCGGCTGCCGTTCGACGCCGGCTCCCTCCACGGGCTCTACCACCTCGTCCTCAACGCGGAGCCTCCTCCGCTGCCTCCCGAGGTCCCGGCCTCCCTGCGGGACCTGGTGTTCGCGTGCCTGGCCAAGCGCCCCGACGACCGTCCGGTCCTCGACGACGCGTTCGTGCGCGCCGTCGGCCGCGAGGGCGCGGCCGACGACGCTTCGGGCCCGGCGCTCCGGTTGCCGGCCCGACACCGCCTCGTCGGGCGCGAGCAGGAGTGGACGCTCCTCCTGGATGTCCTCGAGCGGACCCGGGCGGGCGCGGGACAGGCCGTCGTCCTCCTGGGCGCGGCGGGGCTCGGGAAGAGCCGCCTCGTCTCGGCGCTCACGGGGGCTGCGCGCGCACGGGGGTTCGGCGTCGTCGAGGGGACCGTGACGGCCGGCGAGGGGTTGTTGCGCCCGCTCGACCGGGCCCTGCGCCGCGAGGTGGAGGGGGGCAGCGGTGGAGGCGAGTCGCCGGTGCGCGCGGCGGCGCCCGCCGGCTCGGGGACGGCGGTGGACCGCCCCGCGCCGTCCGTCGCGTTCGCCGAGGTCGAGAGGGGCCTGCGCGGCCTCGCCGAGGTCTACGGGGTGCTGCTGGTCCTCGAGGACCTCCACGCCGCCTTGCCCGACGACCTGCGCCTGCTGGCCCGCCTGTGGGCGCGGCTCGCCGACGCGCGGGTGATGCTCGTGGTGACCGAGCGCCTTCCCGACGGGGAGCCGGAGGCGGGGCGGGAGCTCCGCGCCGCGTCCCTGCTCGGCGGTGGCGCGCAGCGCCTGGACCTCGGCCCGCTGGGGCGCGAGGCGCTCGCCCGGATGCTGCACGAGTCGGCGGGCGGCGCGCCTCCCGCCGACCTCGTCGAGCAGGCGGCGGCGCAGGCCGGCGGCAACCCGCTGTTCGCGCTCCACCTGCTCTCCCACGCGGGCGAGATGCGGGCGCAGCGGGGCGACGGTGCGGACGCCTCGGACGCGCCGCCCCTGCTGCGCTCCCTCATGGCCCGTCGTCTCGACGGGCTCCCGGAGGACCTCCGCGAGGTCCTCGACGCCGCGTCCGTGGACGGACTCCGTTTCGAGGCGGCTACGATCGCGGCGGCGCTCCGCCTCGATCCGCTCGAGGTCCTCCGGAGACTCCAACGGCTCGCCCATCGTCCCGGCCTGCTGGAGCCCCTGCCCCGCGGCTACCGATTCGCCCACCCGCTGCTCCAGGAGACCGTCTACGCCGAGGTCGCGCCCGACCTGAGGCGGGCCCTCCACGGGGAGCTGGCGCGGGGGCTCGCCGCACGGACGGACGACGTCGATCCGGAGCGGCTGGGCTCCCACTGGGAGCGCAGCGACGAACCGGAGCGCCGCGTCGGGCCGCTCCTCGAGGCCGCCTATCGCGCGGCGGCCCGGATCGAGAACTGGCGCTGCGTGGACCTCGGCCTGCGGGCCGGGGTCTCTCCGGGGGCCGTGCCCGTGCCGGTCGTCCGGGCCCACGCCGCGGCGCTGTTCGAGGTCGCGAGCGCGCTCCACGAGATCGGCCGGAGCCGCGAGAGCGAGGCCCTCTACGAGGACCTCGAACGTGCCGCGCGGGAGGGGGGCGACGAGGTGCTGCTCGACCGCATCGTCGCCCGGCGGGCCCACCTCCGCCTCCTCGGGCCCGGTCTCACGCCGGCCGACGTCGAGGCGCTCGAACGCGCCGCGGCCCGGCTCCCGTCGTGCCTCGAACGGGGCATCGCCGCCTTCGCGCTCGCGGTGCGCGCCCGGCATCGGGGGGAGCTCGAGGCCGCGACGGAGTGGCTGCGCCTAGGCGACGAGGAGTTCGTGAAGCGAGGCGCCACCGGGCGCCACGGCTCCGTGCTCGACCAGCAGGCCTCGATCGCGCGCAGCCGCGGCGATCGGAGCGCGGCCACGGCGGCCTACCGGGAGGCGAGCCGCGTGAGCCTCGACGCGGGGCGCACGTCCAACGCCGCGATCAGCGAGGTGAACGCGCTCCTGATCGACCTCGAGCAAGGGCAGGCCGACGGGGCCGCGGAGCGGCTCCGGGGCGCGATCCGCGCCGTGGAGGCGGACGGCGGCTTCGGCCCGGCCTCGCGCATTCGGGCGGTGCTCGCCGACGTGCTCCTCGCTTCGGGAGACCTGTCCTTAGCGCGGGGCGAGATCGAGCGCGCCGTGGCGGCCGCGGAGCGCGCGCGCATGGCGGTCGCCGTCGCCGAGGGGCGCGCCACCGCCGCCGAGATCGAGTGCGC
>CAZJJQ010000585.1:0-3022 GCA_964546345.1 uncultured Planctomycetales bacterium | reverse complement strand
GCCCGGGCCGCCGTGCGGGCCCGGTCGAGCTCCTGGCCGGACACGCCCCCCGCGGGCCCCACCTGCTCGAAGCGGGCGAGGTCGTCCTCGGCGCGCGCGACCTCCGCGTCCGCCGCCTCCACGTCCGCCGCCATCTCCTCGATGCCCGCCTTCGTCGCGTCGATCTTCGCCTTCACCTCCAGGAGACGGCTCCTCGCGGAGCCCACCCGGGCCTCGGCGGTCGCCACCGCGGTGCGTGCCTCCTTGGCCGCGGCGTCGGCCACGCGCTCGCGCGCCTGCGCCTGCGCGAGGGCCGCGGCGTACGGTCGCGGATCGATCTCGAACAGGGTCGCGTCCTGCTCGACGTCCTGGCCGTCCTTGACGAGGACGTCGATCACCTGCCCCGAGACGCGGGGCTCCACCTCCACGATCTCGGTGGCGTCGCATCGCCCGATCTCGTCGATGGGGAGGGGCACGTCCTCCGCCGGGTCCTTCCCGCACGCTGCGCAGAGCCAGGGACGGGCGCGGGCCCGGGCGCCGCGGCGCACGGCTCGGGCGACGGAACGGATCGGCATGCGAGGTCCCTCTCTCGACGGTCGGGTCACGAAGCGGGGGAAGCGGGCGTGGGGGAGGCGATCTCCGGGGGCGCCGACAGCCGGGCCCGCACGAGGCTCGCCGTCGCGGCGTCGTCCCCCTCCCCCCGGAGCGGGCGCCAGCCGAGGCCGTCCATGTAGACGGCCCACTGGAGACGGATCGCGGCCGCCGGGTCGTCCACCCCGAAGGTCTTCTCCGAGGGGTGCAGCTCGGTGAGCATGAACGAGCCGAACATCATGGCCCACAGGGCGAAGGGCACGGTCCGGGCGTCGATCCCTGGGCCCGGCACGAGGTCGCCGCACGCCACGGCCCACTCCACGACCGCGGCACACGCGCCGCGCACGCGTGCGTGGGCCTCCTCCATGGCGAGGAGGCGGGCCGGGGAGGCCTTCTCGAGGACCGTGGCCGAGTGCACGAGCGGGATCACCCGGAACGGCACGGCGTTGCGCTCCACGAACAGGCAGTAGGCCTCGGCGATGGCGACCATGCGCTGACGGGACGTGCCCGGCAGCGCCGCGGCCCGCTCGAACAGCGCCGCGAGCTCCGCCCCGGACTCGGCGCAGGACGCCACGAGCACGTCCTCCTTGTTCTCGTAGTGCTGGTAGACCGTGCCCTTGCTGTAGTCGATGGCCTCCGCGACGTCCTCCATGGAGAACCCGTGAAGGCCTCGCTCGATGAGGAGCCGTCGGGCGGCATCCCGGATCTGGCGGTCTCGTTCCTCGTACTGGCGATGCTGCCGGGCGCTGGTGCGGGCGGAGGGCGTGCGAGGTCCCATTTCCGAACCTTACGCGGCGTCAAGGGCTGACGGGGCGTCAAAATCGGGGGACGAACGGCCCGGTAAGATCCGGGGGTGAGCCCCACCCCCCCTCCCTCCACCAGCCGCTGGGCGGTTCTCCTGGGGCTCGCCGTGCTGGTCGCCTGCGGGGGGGGGTGGTGGTTCTTCGCCCGCCCCCGGCCGGCCGCACCCACCGGCGTGCTGGAGCGCTTCATCGGGAGGTGGGTCCCCGACTGGCCGGGCATGGTGGGGCAGCCGGGGACCCTCGGGGCCGGCTCCCGAGGAGAGCGCGGCGCCTCCGACGCGGCGCGCGTCGTGGACTCCTGGAGGCGGCGGGGCATCCTCCTCGACGTGGATGCCGGGGGCGAGGTGCGCGTCCGCGCCGGCGCGGAGCCGGGTGAGCCGGTCGTGTCGAGGCACACGGCGACCGTGGAGGGGGAGCAGCTGCGCCTCCGAGGGGTGGAGTCGAACGGCAGGGCGCTGCCGTCTACCTACGTCTCCGTGCTGCGGCTGCGTCGGGACGGCGTGCTGCTGTGGATCCCCCTCTTCGGCGGTTCGGGCGAGCTCACGGTCCTGCTGCGGCGGCCGTGAGCCGGGCTGCCGACCGGCTTCAACGGAACCAGCGGGGGATGCGTCGCGTGGGTTTGCCCTGGAACGGCGTCCCCTGGAAGGTGGGCGGGGGCTCTCGGTGGCGCGACAGGAACGGGATCGGCTGGAGGATGGGCTTCGCGTTCGCGAGGTCCCCGCGCACGTAGACCACGTAGAGGGAGTCCTCGCGGAAGAAGCCCACGATCTCGCGGACGCCGGGCATCTGGAGCGACCCCGGTAGGAGCAGGCTCTTGAGGAACTGCGGCGTGAGCGTGAGATCCACCTTGCCCTGGAAGTCGAGCGTGCCGAAGCCCTCGAGGTCGAAGAGGGGACCGGACAGCCGTAGGGAGTCCGCCCGCAGGACCTCGTCCTCGACGACGAACGCCACGTCGGCCCGCTCGAACTTGGGCTTCTCCGTCGGGCCGGGCAGCAGGCTCGCGAACAGGGCGGGCAGGTTGGCGATCGGGGGGAGCTCGCCGAGATCGCCGTCCCGCACGGTGGCGGTGCCTGCGGCCGTGAAGTCCCGGAAGGAGGACGAACGGCTCTGGAACTCGACGTCGAGGCCGGCGACGCCCCGGAGGTCGGGGCCGCCGCCGAGGTCGGCGTGCAGCGCCTCCAGGCGGACGCCCTCGAGGTGCGCCCGCCCTTCGAGCATCGTGGGCGCCCTCGTGCGGACCGATACGTCGGCCGTCAGGCGGCCGCCGTAGGCCGTGCCTTCGATGGGGCCCGCGCGCAGGATGCCGTCCCGGAGCGCGATCGGCACCTCGAGCGCCTCGATCGTGAGGCCGGCGACGCGGGCCGTCTCGAGGCGCAGGACCGCCTCGCCCGCGGGATCGTCGCCGGTGCGCAGCCTCGCGATCTCGAGGCGGCCCGTCACCTCTTCGAGGCGCGTGCCCACGTCCAGGGTGAGCCCGCGCATCCGCAGGCGGCCGTGCAGCTCGCGGACGCCCTTCGCGTCCGGCGCGGACACGACGACCGGATCGAGCTCGACGAGGCCTCGGGGCGCGCCGCCCGGCGGCGCCTTCGGCCGCGCCTTGAGCCCGAGCACGCCGCGCACGGTGAGCGGGCCGTTCGGCACCACGTCCA
>CAZJJQ010000584.1:0-3033 GCA_964546345.1 uncultured Planctomycetales bacterium | reverse complement strand
CTAGCGCAGGGCGTCGATGATCGCATTGAGCGTCGGGCTGGGCCGCATCGCGCGTCCGGTCTTCTCCGGGTCGGGGTGGTAGTAGCCCCCCATGTCCACGGGCTTGCCCTGCGCGCCGAGGAGCTCGGCGTTGATCTTCGCCTCCTGCTCCCGCAGCTGCTTCGCCACGGGCGCGAAGCGGGCCGTAAGGCCTGCGTCCTTCGTCTGCGACGCGAGCGCCTCGGCCCAGTAGAGCGCCAGGTAGTAGTGACTGCCGCGGTTGTCGATCTCCCCCACCTTGCGGGCGGGCGACTTGTTGTTCTCGAGGAACTTGCCGATGGCCTGGTCGAGCGTCTCCGCGAGGAGGGCCGCCTGCGGGTTGTGGAAGGCGCCGCCGACGTGCTCGAGGGAGGCGCACAGGGCGGAGAACTCGCCGAGCGAGTCCCACCGCAGACAGCCCTCCTTGACGAACTGCTGCACGTGCTTCGGGGCCGAGCCGCCGGCGCCGGTCTCGAACAGGCCTCCGCCCGCGAGCAGCGGCACGATCGAGAGCATCTTGGCCGAGGTGCCGATCTCGAGGATGGGGAAGAGGTCGGTCAGGTAGTCGCGGAGCACGTTGCCGGTGACCGAGATCGTGTCCTGCCCCTTGCGGATGCGCTCGAGCGAGAGGCGGATCGCGTCCGCGGGCGCGAGGATGCGGAGGTCCAGCCCGTGCGTGTCCTCCTGCTTCAGGTAGGCCTCGACCTTCGCGATGATCTGCACGTCGTGGCTGCGCGCCTTGTCGAGCCAGAAGACGGCCGGCGCGCCGGTCGCCCGGGCGCGCCGCACGGCGAGCCTCACCCAGTCGCGGACGGCGGCGTCCTTGGTCTGGCAGGAGCGGAAGATGTCGCCCGTCTCGACGGCCTGCTCCATGAGCACGGCACCGGACCCCTCGTCCACGACCCGGATGACGCCGGGGCCCGCGGCGATGAACGTCTTGTCGTGCGACCCGTACTCCTCCGCCTGCTGGGCCATGAGCCCCACGTTGGGGACCGTGCCCATGGTCGCCGGGTCGAGGGCGCCGTTGCGCTGGCAGTCCTGGACGATCGCCTCGTAGGTCGTGGCGTAGCACCGATCGGGGATCATGGCCACGCAGTCGTGCAGCTTCCCGTCGGGCCCCCACATGCGCCCCGCGTCGCGGATCACGACGGGCATCGACGCGTCGATGATGATGTCGTTGGGCACGTGCAGGTTCGTGATGCCCTTGTCGGAGTCCACCATGGCCAGGGCGGGCCGGGTCGCGTAGACGGCCTTGAGGTCCGCCTCGATCGCGGCGCGCTCCTCGGCCGGGAGCGCCTGGAGCTTGGCGTAGACGTCGCCGAGGCCGTTGCTCGGGTTGACCCCGAGCCGCTGGAAGGTGGCGGCGTGCTTCTCGAACACGGGCTGGAAGAAGACGGTGACCGCGTGGCCGAACATGATCGGGTCGGAGACCTTCATCATGGTGGCCTTGAGGTGCAGGGAGAGCAGCAGGCCCTGCCGCTTCGCGTCCGCGATCTGCGCCTCGTAGAAACGACGCAGCGCCTTCACGTGCATCACCGAGCTGTCGAGGATCTCGCCGGCGCCGACCGGCATCTTCCCCCGGAGGACCGTGACGGCCCCCTTGGCGTCCACGAGCTCGTAGCGCACCTGCGTCGCGCGCGCGCAGGTCAGGGAGCGCTCGCTGCCGTAGAAGTCGCCGCCGTCCATGTACGCGACGCGGCTCTTCGAGTCGGGCGCCCAGGGCGAGAGCTTGTGCGGGTGCTTCTTCGCGAACGCCTTGACCGAGAGCGGCGCCCGCCGGTCGGAGTTGCCCTCGCGCAGGACCGGGTTCACCGCGCTGCCGAGGACCTTGCCGAACCGCTTCTGGAGCGCCTTCTCGGCCTCGTCCTTCGGGTTCTCGGGGTAGTCCGGGATCGCGTAGCCGTGCGCCTGCAGCTCCTTGACGGCCTCCTTGAGCTGGGGGATGGAGGCCGAGATGTTGGGCAGCTTGATGATGTTCGCCTCGGGCTTCTTGGCGAGCTCGCCGAGCTGGGCGAGGTGGTCCGGGATGCGCTGCTCGGGGCGGAGGGCCTCCGGGAAGTTCGCGATGATGCGGCCGGCCAGCGAGATGTCGCGCGTCTCGACCGACACCCCCGTGCCCTTGGTGAAGCCCTGCACGATGGGCAGGAGCGAGTACGTCGCGAGCGCGGGCGCCTCGTCGATCTGGGTCCAGACGATGGTGGATGTCTTGGCGGTCATGGCCTCTCCACGGAGCCCCGGACCGGGTCCTTGGGGCTCGCGACGGTCGATGGTCGGCCGAGTGTAACGCCCGCGCCGTGGAGGTACTCGAACGGGAGGACTCGTGGACGGTGGGCACGCCGTGACCCGGCGTTGGAGGCCGCCGGCCCGCGGCGCCGGGAACCGCGCGCCCCTGGACCTCCCGGTCCGCGTTCCGCGGCTCGCGACCGACTCACGCCCGGCGTCGGTCCCGGTCCCCCCTGGACGCGCCCCCATGGAGGAGGGCGATGCTGTCCCCTGCCCGCACCCTCCCGTAGGGTGATCTCCGTCCCGCCCCGTCTCCCCCAGGAGCCGTCGCCATGGATCCCACCTCCGCGTCCGTCTCCCCCACCGACGCCGCGCGTGCGCACGCAACGGCGCTCGCCTTCCTCGAGGCGGTCCGCCGCGGCGACGAGCCCGCCGCGCGCGCGCTGCTCCTCGTCAAGGAGGGGGAGAGCGTGGACTTTCAGACGATGCATGAGTCCACGGAGACGTTCACGCTCGGGCCGCCCACGATCGAGGGAGTCCAGGTCGTCGTGACCGCGACGGTCACCCCCCGACCGGGGAAGGACGTGCCCCCGGCGCTCCCCATCGTCCTCACCCGCTCCGGCGCCGGGTGGAAGATCGACATGGGCGCCAGCATGAACCGCCTCCTGGGCGTCGATGTCGAGGCCCTCGTGCGCGGCATGGCGGAGGGCCTCGGCGCCGCCATGTCCGCGGGCCTGGCCGCGATCGGGGAAGGCCTCTCCGCGTCGTCGGCGCCGCCCGATCCGGGCGCCG
>CAZJJQ010000583.1:0-3034 GCA_964546345.1 uncultured Planctomycetales bacterium | reverse complement strand
GAGCGGGGAGCCGTCGCCGGCATCGGCGCCACCGACCTCGGGTACGACCCGACGCCGTGACGCCCTCTCGAGGGCGCGCTACCCGCGACCCTCCGCCACGGCGTGCGCGACCTCGAGCACGAGCCCGGTGGCGCGGGTGGTGGGGCGACCGGCCACGAGGACGGTGCCCGCCTGGGTGCGCAGGCCGGTCGTGTCGTACGGGACGATCGCCAGGCGACTCTCGGCGACTTCCTTCATCACCAGCCGGTGCGCCGCGAACCCGAGCGCGTCGGACGCGTGCACGACCGTCGTCACGAGCGCCGTGCTGTCGCAGACCACCCTCAGCAGCCCGGAGGGCTCCGGTACCGGACGCCGCGCCCGGCGGTGCAGGTCCTGCAGCCACCGGACGCCCCACGGGGGAGGCGTGTTCGCCACCAGGGGGTGACGCAGGACGTCGGCCGCGCCAATCGTGCGGAGACGGAGGATCGGATGTCCGGGGCGACAGATCATCGCGATCGGCTGCGACGGGAAAGCCCGGGCGCTGAGCGTCGGGTCCGCCATGGCCTCCGTGACGTCCCCCAGGAACAGGTCCACCTGGCCGAGCTTGAGGGCGACGGTGCCGTCGGTCCAGTGCCCGAGGCGTGCGGTGACGGCGACGCCGGGCGCCCGGCGCAGCACCTCGGTGAGCACGGGGCCGAGCAGGGTCTCCGCCACCAGGGGGCCGACGGTGACGCGGACGCGGCCTTCGATGGCCTGGCTCGTGGGCCGCAGGTCCTCGCGGAGGAGCTCCATCGTCGCGAGCGCGTGTCGCGCCCGTTCGACGACGCGGCGCCCCGCCTCCGTGAGACGCGCCGGACGCGTGCTCCGGTCGAGCAGGGGGATCGCGAGGGAGGCCTCGAGTCCCTGCACGCTCCGCGTGAGCGCGGCGGGGGAGAGTCCGAGCGCCTGCGCCCCCAGGCGGAGCGAGCCGTGGTCCGCCACGGCTACCAGGTGGTGGAGGCGGTGGAGCTCCATTGGTTGCGCAGGGCGCAATCATAGCTTCCGCGGCGCGCCACGTCCATCGGTCCCGGGATGGGCCGGCGGGGGACGATCGCTAGCATGCCCTCTTGGCACCTCCCGCCGTCGCGGGCCGTGTCGCACCTGGGAGAACCTGAACATGGGTCTGCTTTCCCTACGGGCCGGAGCGATCGCGCTCGGCCTCGCGGGCGCGACGGTCGCGCTCGTGCCTGACGCCCGGGCCGAGGAGACGGCGAAGAAGCCGAACATCCTCGTCATCTGGGGCGACGACATCGGCACCTGGAACATCAGCCACAACAACCGCGGCATGATGGGCTACCGGACCCCGAACATCGACCGCATCGCCAAGGAGGGCGTGGCGTTCACCGACTACTACGCGCAGCAGAGCTGCACCGCGGGTCGGGCGGCGTTCCTCAGCGGCGCGTGCCCGGTCCGCACGGGCATGACGAAGGTCGGGATGCCGGGCGCCCCCCAGGGGTGGCAGAAGACCGACGTGACCATCGCCACCGTCCTCAAGGCGCGCGGCTACGCGACCGGGCAGTTCGGGAAGAACCACCAGGGCGACCGCGACGAGCACCTGCCCACGATGCACGGCTTCGACGAGTTCCTCGGGAACCTCTACCACCTCAACGCCGAGGAGGAGCCCGAGAACATGGACTACCCGAAGGACCCCGAGTTCCGGAAGAAGCACGGCCCCCGCGGCGTGCTCCACTGCTGGGCCGACGGCAAGGGAGGGCAGAAGATCGAGGACACGGGTCCCCTGACCAAGAAGCGGATGGAGACGATCGACGACGAGAGCATGGCGGCGGCGAAGGACTTCATCACCCGCCAGGCCAAGGCGGGGAAGCCCTTCTTCTGCTGGTGGAACGGCACGCGGATGCACTTCCGCACCCACGTGAAGGCGGAGCACCGGGGCATCTCCGGTCAGGACGAGTACGGCGACGGGATGGTCGAGCACGACATGCACGTCGGGGAGCTGCTCAAGCTCATCGACGACCTCGGGCTCTCGAACGACACGATCGTCCAGTACTCGACCGACAACGGTCCGCACTACAACACCTGGCCCGACGCCGGGACCACCCCCTTCCATGGCGAGAAGAACTCGAACTGGGAGGGCGCGTTCCGGGTCCCCTGCTTCATCCGGTGGCCCGGGCACTTCCCCGCCGGCACCACCCTGAACGGCATCGTCTCGCACGAGGACTGGCTGCCCACCTTCGCCGCCGCTGCGGGCGACGCGGACGTCAAGCAGCGCCTCCTCAAGGGCACGGAGCTCGAGGGCCGTACCTACAAGAACTACATCGACGGGTACGACCAGCTCGACTACCTGTCGGGGAAGACCGAAAAGTCCCCCCGGAACGAGTTCTGGTACGTGAACGACGAGGGCAGCGTGATGGCGGCGCGCTGGGGCGACTGGAAGGTGACCTTCCTCGAGAACCGCGCCCACCGCCTGCAGGTCTGGAAGGAGCCCTTCGTGCCGCTCCGGGCGCCCGACCTCTGCAACCTGCGGCGCGACCCCTTCGAGAAGGCCAAGGAGAACTCCAACACGTACGAGGACTGGTACATCGACCGCGCCTTCGTGATCATCCCGATCCAGGGGCTGGCGGCCAAGTTCCTCATGACGATGAAGGAGTACCCCCCGAGCCAGACTCCCGGCTCGTGGAACCTCAGCGTCATCGAGGAGCAGCTCCGCAGCGGCGTGAAGTAGCCGGCCGACGGGCGGGAGCCTGGCCTCCACCGTCTTCACCGGGTCTCGGGGGGCGCCCCCCCCCGAGACCCCTCCCGTCGCCCGCTCGCGCTCCGGCGGGCAGGCGGCGATGCTCTGCGGATCGTGCCGTCGTCCCCGCCCTCCGCCCTGCGTCTGCGCGTGCGTGCCGACCGGCACGGCCTCGTCGTCGAGGAGGAGCCGTCGGGCGCGTACCTGCGCTGCGACGCCGAGGGCCGGTGGACGGCGCGCCACGTCGCGGGCCGCCTCCTGCGGCGGGCCCTCGACGGCCGGGTCCACGAGCTCGGCCCCGCGCTCGCGCGCCCGCTGCGCGAC
>CAZJJQ010000582.1:0-3034 GCA_964546345.1 uncultured Planctomycetales bacterium | reverse complement strand
AGAAGAAGGCCGCCGCGAACGCCCTCGGGCTGCTCTCGCGGGGGCCGGAAGGGCCCCGGGAGGCGGGGGGGCGCGGGGGGGAGGAGCCCACCGACGCGGGCGCGTGGGAGCGCGCGCTCGCGGCCGTCGCGCGCGACGAGGCGGAGCACCTCGTCGTCGTGCTCCGCGCGCTCGGCCGTCGCGGCGGGAGGCTGAGCGCCGTGCACCGCAACCCGTACGCCGCGGCGCTCCACGCGCTCGTGCGCACCGGCGACGGGAAGCGCGAGCTCCTGGATCGGCTGCTCGTGTGCGCCCTGATCGAGGCGCGATCGTGCGAACGCTTCGAGGCCCTCGTGGCCGCGTGCGAGGACGGGTCCCTGCGGACGCTGTACCGCGGGCTGTGCGCGTCGGAGCGCGGCCACTACCGCGTGTTCGTCGAGCTCGCCCGGACGGTGGCCGACCCGGAGGCCGTGGACGCGCGCTGGTCGGCGCTGCTCGACGCGGAGGCCGAGATCCTCGCCGCCCAGGCCCCCGGGCCGCGGATGCACGGGGGCGCGCCGACGTAGGGTCGGCCTCGGTCCCGCGCGGACTCGGGGCGCGCGGCGGCGAGCCTACCCCGCGAGGACCTCGTCGAGCTTCTTGGCGATCTCCGCCTTCGGGCGCAGGCCGATGATCTTCGCCTTCGTCTGCCCGTCCTTGACGATCAGGAGGAGGGGGATCGACGCGACGCCGTACTTCACGGGCGTCTTGGGGCTCGTCTCGATGTTGAACTTCCCCATCTTGATCCGGCCGGCGTAGGTCGCGGCCAGCTGCTCGATGATGGGCGTCAGCGCCTTGCACGGTCCGCACCACGTGGCCCAGAAGTCGACGAGGACGGGCACCGGACTCTTGAGGACGTCCGCTTCGAAGTTGGCATCCGTGAACTCGACCAGGGCTGACGACATGGCGGCTCCGTGGGGGGGCGGGGGGACGAGCGGGGGGCGAGTCTACCCCCGGAGGCCGGGCCGACGGAGGATCCGGGAGGGCTCCCGCCGCGCGAGGGAGTCCCCCGAGCGGGGGGGTAGAGTCGGGGGCCCGGGGGGCGCCGTCCCCTCCCCGAAGGAGTCCCCGATGCAGCTGCGCACCCTGCTTCCCCTCGCGGCGATCGCCGCGTGCACTCTCTCCGCGGTGGCCGTCCGTGCCGACGAGCCGAAGGGCAAGAGCCTCTCCCTCCGCACCCGGTGGAAGGCCGAGGACGTGGTCACGCGCACGTCGGAGTCGAAGGAGACCCTCGCCGTCGCCCAGGTGAAGGACGAGAAGATCCAGGGGGAGATGCACAAGGAGGACAAGGCCACGAGCTACGAGGTCGTGGCCAAGTGCACGGCCGCGGACGCCGCCGGCCACTGGACGGGCGGCGTCCTCTACTTCGCGACGTGGACCCAGACCACCGCGGCGGGCACGGACGAGAGCCTCGCGAAGGTGCACGTCGAGCTCACCGGCTTCGGCGCGAACGCGCAGACGAAGATCCTGACGCCGGGGGCCTCGGTCTCCGAGGCCGCGCAGGCGTGGCTCAAGAGCGAGTTCGGCGCCGGCAGCACGAACGACGCCCTGCTCGGCGCCCTCGAGCCCAAGAGCGCGGTCGCGGTGGGGGCGACCTGGTCCGTGGCGGGCGAGCTCCTGGTGGCGGCGCTCGGGAACGAGGTCCCGCTCGATCCCGTGCGGTCGAGGGCCGAGCTCACCCTGGCGAAGTCCGAGGGCGGGCTCGACACGGTGGAGGGCAAGGTCGTCATGCAGCTGGCCGGCTTCCCCGCGGGCGAGGGCGGCAAGCTCCTGAAGTGGAAGGACGACAAGGGCGCGATCGAGCTGGCCTTCCGCCACACGATGAAGGCGGGCTCGCACGAGGCCGACACGGAGATGGAGGCCGAGGGCGAGGGCATCGCGGACGCGGGCGAGGCGGGCGAGATCCACTTCGCCACGAAGCAGGCGCAGAAGGTCGTGACGCGCGACGGCGGGACGGTGCCCGAGGTGCCGGCCGCGAAGTAGCGCGCGTCGGGTCGCGGCCGGGGCCTGCCGGGAGGAGGGGGGCGCGGGGGGTAGGATCGTGCGCTCGCGTCCCGATCCGACCCCCGGAGCCCCCATGACCTCCCGACCCTTCCTGATGTTCGTGCTCCTGGGCCTCTGGGCCGCGGGGCCGGTCGCGGCCGAGCCCGCCCCGAAGCACGCGATCTCCGTGCGCGAGCGCTGGAAGGCCGGCGACGTGTTCACGCGGATCGCCGAGGAGACCGAGACCGTCAAGGTCAAGGTCCTCGCCGACGGGCAGCCGGTGTCGGATCGGACCCAGGACCGGCAGGTGAGCTACCACACGGTCGGGAAGGTGCTCGAGGCCGACGAGGCGGGGCACGCGCTCAAGACCGTCGTCTACTTCGTCGCGTGGAGTCAGGCGGGGCGCGGGGCGCAGGACGGCTCGCTGTCGGGCGTGTTCGTGGAGGTGAGCGGGCGTGCGGCGGCCCGGGCGCTCCGGATCCTGTCGCCCGACGCTCAGGTCTCCGAGGCGGCCCGGCGGTGGCTGGACGACCGCTTCGGCAAGCCCAAGGGGAACGTGGACCTCGGGGGCAAGGACCCGGAGGACCTGTTCGAGCCCGGACGCGAGGTGGAGGTCGGGGAGTCGTGGGCTCCCGACGTCGCGCCCCTCGGGAAGGCGTTCTCGGCGCGGCTGCCGGTCGTGCTCGACAAGGTGGCGGCGGAGGCGAAGCTCGAGGACGTCGTGGACGGCGCCGCGAACGTGCGCATCCACGTGAGCCTCCCGCTGCGGGGGCTCCAGACGGGCGAGGGCAGCCCGATGCTCGCGTGGAAACGGGGCGGGACCCTGGAGGTGACGATCCACGCGGCGCGCAGCGCGGGGAGCGGCTTCGAGGGCAAGGTGGTGCGGGAGTCGGTGCTCGAAGGCGTCGCCGACGCGCAGGGCGCCGACGTGGACTTCGACATGGTCTCGCGGGTGCAGACCGTGATGAAGGCGGGCGGGACGATGCCCTCGATTCCGGAGCCGGCCGCGCCGTCCGGGGCGGGCGGCTCTCCG
>CAZJJQ010000581.1:0-3035 GCA_964546345.1 uncultured Planctomycetales bacterium | reverse complement strand
ACCTCGACGAGCCGCCGCGCGGCACGAGCCCCGAAAGCGAGCCCGTACGTCCCGATGGCGACTTCTTCACGATCCCCGAGCGACGCGCGGGCGTGAGAAGGTGAGGAGCCGGTGACCGGGAACGCCCCGGGCCGGCTCCTCGGCGAAGCAGCGCGTCGTGGGCTGGGGGGGGAGCACCACCGACGGCCGCCGCGCGTGGAACGAGAGGTCAGGCGGGCGGCGGAGGGGGCGACTCACCGTCGGCAGCGGCTTCCCCCGCGGCTCCGGCGTCCTGTGGCACGACGCGGAGCGAGACCCCGGGGAACGCGTGCATCCCTGCACGCCGGCGCGCACGCGACACGGCACCCATGGCGGACCTCGCGGTCCCGGCACTCACGGGGACCTTCTTCGGAATCTCCGGCGCGGCACTTGAGTCGAATCGTGCGCGGCAGGATGCGCGTCCCTAGGCCGGGAAGGGCGCCCCCGGTACAACCTCCGCATGCCGAACGTCACCTTCGTGAACTGGAACCGGACGATCCGCGCGGGCGCGCTCGCGAACGTGCGCACGATCGCGAGGCTCGCGGGGATCTCCCTCTACAACGGGCCCGCGAAGCTCCTCAACTGCCGCGGCGCCGGCACCTGCGGCACGTGCCGCGTGAAGATCGAGCCCGCCGAGGGCGTCACGCCGCCGACCCTGCGCGAGAAGGTCCGCGGATGCACGGGTCCCTTCCGCCTCGCGTGCCAGGCCACGGTCGCGTCCGATCGCGTGGACATCCGAGTCACGAAGATGGACGGGATGTCCGGCAAGGGCGACGTCCCGAAGGACGTGTCCGGCTAGCGCGGCGCGGCGCCCGCCCGATACACCTTCCCGGGCAGCCGGTGCCCCAGCACCTCCTCGAGGGGCGCGCCGGCCGCGCGCAGCGCCTCGAGGTCCACGCCGGTAGGGATCCCGAGCCCCGCGAGCAGGTAGACGAGGTCCTCGGTGGCCAGGTTGCCCGACGCGCCGGGCGCGTACGGACACCCGCCGAGCCCTCCCGCGCTCGCGTCGAACGCGGCGACCCCGTGGCGCAGGCCCTCCATCACGTTGACGAGCGCCGTGCCGCGCGTGTCGTGGAAGTGCAGCACGAGCCGCTCCACGGGCACGCGCGCGAGCACGCGCCCGAGCACCGCGGCCACGTCCGGCGGCGTCGCGGCCCCGATCGTGTCCCCGAGATCGACCTCGTCGCACCCGAGGTCGAGAAGGCGCGCGGCCACGTCGGCGGCGGCCGCGGGCGGCGTCTTCCCCTCGTACGGGCAGCAGAAGGCCGTGCTCACGTAGCCACGCACCGCGATCCCCGCAGCCTTCGCGCCCGCGACCACGGGCCGGAACCGCTCGATCGACTCCGCGATCGAGGCGTTCACGTTCCGCCGGTTGAACGACTCGGTCGCCGCGGTGAACACCGCGACCTTGCCCACCTTCGCCTCGAGCGCGCGCGCGAGCCCCCGCTCGTTGGGGACGAGCGCCAGGTACGTGACGCCCTCGGGCGGCGGCCCGAGGCGCGCGAACACCTCGGAGGCGTCGGCGAGCTGCGGCACGCGGTCCGGCCGCACGAACGAGGACACCTCGATCTCGCGCAGGCCCGCGGCCACGAGGGCCCGCACGAACGCCACCTTCACGTCCGTCGGGACCGGGATCCCCTCGTTCTGCAGGCCGTCGCGGGGGCCCCCCCCCGGGGGGGGGGGCCCCCGCGGGGGGGGGCGGGGGGGGGGGGGGGGGGGGGGGGGAGGTCACGGCCACGGGAGGCTCCAGCCCCCTACTGGAACACGACCACCGGGGCGCCGAGGGCCACCCGGGCCCCCGCCGCGTGCTTCACCTCGGCGATGACGACGTCGCGGTCGGCCTTGACGACGTACTCCATCTTCATGGCCTCGACCGCGAACAGGGGCGCCCCCTTGCCCACCGTCGCCCCCACGACGACGTGGACCTTCGTGAGCACCCCGGCCATGGGGCTCACCGCGAAGGGCTCGGAGGCCCCGCCGGCGGCCCCGAGCTCCTCGAGCGCGTCCGCGCGCGCGATCTCCACGGTCCGTCCGCCGATCGAGACCAGCCACCGGTCGTCTCGACGCACGACGATCGCACGCGTCCGTCGCCCGTCGCGGAAGAGCAGGAGCTCGCCGGGGCCGGGATGGCGCACGACGGCCGCCAGCGGCGCCCCGTCCACCACGGCGTCGATCCGATCGCCCACGAGGCGTCCGTGCACCTCGTGCCGCGCGCCCTCGGCCTTGAGGGGGCTCTGGAACGACTTCGTGCTCACGATGAGGTCGCCTCCCCCACGCGCCAGCCGGGCAGCGCGGTCCACGGATCGGGCCGGAGCGCGCCCCCTCCCCCGCCGCCCCCACCCTTCCCCCGGGCCCCGCCCGCCGTCCCCCGGCCGTCTCCGAGGAGCTCGGAGGCGACCGCAGCCAGCAGCGCCTCGTGCGGGACCGGCCCCAGGTCGGCGAGCGCCTCGGCGGCGCCGTCGAGCCAGTCGGTGCGCAGGCGGGCGGCGCGGACGTCGCCGTGCGAGAGGATGCGCCGCAGGAACGGGACGTTCGTCGTCACGCCGAGGACGGCCGTCTCGGCGAGCGCGGCGTCGAGGCGGTCGAACGCCTCGTCGCGCGTCTCCGCGTACGCGATGACCTTCATGAGCAGGGAGTCGTAGTGGGGCGGGACCTCGCCGGCGGCGCCCCACCCGCCGTCCACGCGGACGCCGGGGCCGGAGGGCTCGCACAGGCGCAGGATCGTGCCGGAGGCGGGCAGGAAGCCCTTCGCGGGATCCTCCGCGCACACGCGCGCCTCGACCGCGTGGCCGCGCGGCGTCCACGCGCCCTCGGGAGGCAGCGTCTCGCCGGCGGCGACCCGCAGCTGCCACGCGACGAGGTCGAGCCCGAAGACCGCCTCGGTGACGGGATGCTCCACCTGGAGGCGGCGGTTCACCTCGAGGAAGTACGGGCGACCGCGCGGGTCCACGAGGAACTCGCAGGTGCCGGCGTTGCGGTAGCCGAGCGCGCGGGCGGCGTCGCGGGCGGCGCGGTGG
>CAZJJQ010000580.1:0-3038 GCA_964546345.1 uncultured Planctomycetales bacterium | reverse complement strand
GCCCCCGCAACCCGGGTCTGCCCCCGGCCCGCCCCCGGGCCTTCTCGTGGGGCCGTGCGCAGGGAGTCGCCCGGACCCGGCGGAGACGTCTCGGCGCGGGGTCGGTCCGCCCTCGGCCCGTTGCCGTCGCGCACGGGGCCCTCGCGACGGGCGTAGGGGGCGGGTCGGGTCGAGCCGGCCCCACCACGCGGGCCAGGGATCCGGCGGCCGCGGCGCGCTCCTGCCCGGGAACTCCTTCCCCGGCGGGCCTGCAACAGGAGGGCCCCCGTCGCGTCGGAGCGACGGGGGCCACGGGGGAGTCGGGGGGGGGCGGAGGCCCCGCCGTCCGGGCGACGGGCGCCGGTCCTACTTGCCGCGGTTGTCGGCCGGGGGCTCGTCGCCGCCGCCGGTGATGGACCCGTACGGGATACCGCCCTTCGTCGAGCGCTTGAGCACCAGGAGCGCGAAGCAGGTGTCGAGCACCTCCTCGGGCTTGAGGGTGCTGTTGCTGTTCCAGAAGCCCTTGTCGCTCTGGCGCCCGCACAGGTTCTCGGCGAACTCCTGGTACCAGGGGCGCTTGCCGAGCAGGTTGTTGCCGATGAGGTCGAACGCGCGCTCGACGCAGTACATGTGATAGATGTGGTAGACGTTCTCGCGCTGCTTCTTCGGGTTCTCGTAGCCCGTCCAGTTCATGTCGAGCCAGGCGCAGCCGTCGTAGATCGACTGCTGGACCGCGTTCTGGTCGCGCGCCTGCCACAGCTTGTCCTCGCGCTTCATGAGGACGTAGCGGGCCACCATCAGGTTGCACACCCCGCACGCCGTCATGCCGCCCGTGGCCTGACCCTCGTCGGGGCCGAGCGTGGTGCTCTTGATGTAGGCGAAGCCTCGGGCCTTGTCCTTGGGGCCCTTGCCGCCCGCGGGAGCGTAGCGACCCTTGTCCTTGTCCTCGCCGCCGGGGGCGGGCTTCGCGTCGGTCTTCTTCTTGTCGTACACGGCCCGATCCCACTCGGGGCCGTCGTCGTCCTGCTGCTTCATCGAGAACGTGATCATCTCGTTCCAGACCTTGCTGTCGGTCTTGATGCCGCAGCGCTCCGCGGCGAGCAGGGCGAGGATCGCGAGCTGGGTGCTCGAGAGGTCCTCGTTCCCGCCCGGCGGGATGGCGGTGTTCCCCTCGACCATGTACCTCCACCCCAGCGTCTTCGCCTTCGTGCGCTTGGCGATCAGGTAGTCGTGGAGCTTCTGCGCCCAGTCGCGCCAGTCGCCCGCGGGGAACTTCACCTTGTCACCCTGGGCCTCGGACGCCTTGATCTTCTTGAAGGGGTCGGCGACCGCGGTGACCGCGAGCAGCATCATGCTCGCCTCGTACGCGCCGCCGGGCTGCTTCTGCTTGTCGCGGAGGTACTTGAACCCCTTCTTGACGATGGGATCGTCCACCGATTCCTTGCACTTCAGCAGGGTGTACAGGGCGAGCGCCGTGGGTCCGGCCGGGTGCTTGTAGATCTCGCCCTTCTGGCCGCCGTAGGGCTGGCCGCCGTCGATCACGCCCCAGGACCCGTCGGGCAGCTGGCGCTGTTTCAGCCACTGCACGCCCTTCTTGACCGCCTTCTCGACCCGCTCGTTGAGGGCGAGCGGGACGTCGCTGTCCTCGTCGTCGTCGCCGGCGGGGGCCGGGGCGTCCGCGCCCATGCCGGGGTCGCCCATGCCGGGGTCTCCCGCGGGCGGCGAATCACCTTCGGCGAAGGCGCGGCTCGGCCCGCCGGTCAGCAGCAGGACCAGGGCGAGCAGCGCGGCAGGGGCCAACAGGAACGGGAGGAGACGGCGGGGGCTACGCATGGGAAAAAGTGTAGCAACCTTCGGGCCCATGGGCACGCGCCCGCTGGTGGCCACCTCCCCATCCCCTCCTGGATTCCCCCTCCCATGCCGTCTCCTCGCCTGCCCGGCTACGTCGAGCACCTGGGCATCGTGGAGGCCGAGCTGGGCCCCGGGGTGGTCCGGTGCGAGCTGACGGTCTCGGAGACCCACCAGAACATCCAGGGGGTCATCCACGGGAGCGTCGCCTTCGCGCTCCTCGACACCGCGATGGGGCACGCGTTGACCTCCCTGCTGGCGCCGGGGGAGTTCTGCAGCACGACCCAGATCTCCGTGCAGTTCCTCCGGGCGTCCTTCCCAGGGGACCGCCTGGTGGCCACGGGGAAGGTCAGCCGCCGGGGGAATCGGATCGGGTATCTCGAGGGCTCGTGCGTGAATCAGGGAGGCGAGGAGGTCGCACGGGCGCAAGGCACCTGGTACATCGGCCGGGCCGACGCGGGGCGCACGCAGGCCCCCCCGAACGGGTAGGCCCCCGGCGCCCTGCCCGTCACCCGGGCCGCCGGCCCCGGCGCTTCCCGGCCGCGGTACCTTGGCGGGCGTCCCCACTCCGGGAGGTCTCGATGAAGACGGTGGTGCTCTCGACGCTGGTCGGTGTCGCGCTCACGTTCGGCTCGCTCTCCCTCCTCCACGCGGAGGACGGAGTGCCTCCCGCTGCCACGCGGTGGGAGTACCGCCATCTGCTGATCCCCATGGATCGGCACCTCGAGTCCTACGCGAAGACGGACGAACGGATCCTCAAGCCGCTCCAGGACGCGGGCGCCGAGGGGTGGGAGCTGGTCTCGGCGAACGAGCCCGCCAACGGACTCCTCGTGAACGGCCGAGCCTGCGTCGAGTACTTCCTGAAGCGCCCGTTGCCGTAGGGCGCGGGTCCGGCGCGCTCTGCCGGGCCGGTCCACCTCCCGCCCGCGGGCGAACACGTCGAGGAGCGGAGGCCTTCCTACCCATGCGCCGTGCGATCCCGCTCGCCCTGTGGGGAGTCCTCGGGACTTTCGGCCCTGGTGCCTGGAGCGCCCGGGCCGAGGAGCCCCGGCCGGCCGGTCCCGTGCCTGTGCCGGCCCCGTCCGGGAAGGCCCCCCCGGCCCCCGCCGCCCCCGTCCTCCCCCCCCCGCCCCACCCCCCGGGCGGCGGGGCCCCCCCCCGGGGGGGGGGGGGGGCCGCGGCCCCCCCCCCCCCCCGCGCCCGCCCCCCCC
>CAZJJQ010000579.1:0-3041 GCA_964546345.1 uncultured Planctomycetales bacterium | reverse complement strand
ACCGAGGCGGGCTTCGGCGCCGACATCGGCTGCGAGAAGTTCTTCAACATCAAGTGCCGCGCCTCGGGCCTGACGCCCAACGCCGCCGTGGTCGTCACCACGGTCCGCGCGCTCAAGATGCACAGCGGCCGGTTCAAGATCGTCCCCGGCAAGCCGCTCGACCCCGCCCTCGAGCGCGAGGACCTGGGCGCGATCGAGGCGGGCATCGGCAACCTCGAGAAGCAGCTCGAGAACGTGGCGGCCCACGGGATCCCCGCGGTGGTGGCGATCAACCGCTTCCCCGGCGACACCGACCGAGAGCACGACTTCGTCCGCCGTCGGGCCCTCGAGGCGGGGGCGTTCGCCGCCGAGGTCTCCGAGGTGTTCGGGAAGGGCGGCGAGGGCGGCCTCGCCCTCGCGAAGGCCATCGACGCGGCCTGCGACAAGGGCGGGAAGTTCCGCTTCCTCTACCCCCTCGAGGCGCCCGTCAAGGAGAAGGTCGAGACCATCGCGCGCCGCATGTACGGGGCCGACGGGGTGGACTTCAGCGAGCAGGCGAGCCAGGACATCGCCCGCTACGAGGGCCTGGGGTACGGGAACCTGCCGATCTGCATGGCGAAGACCCACCTTTCCCTCACGGCCGACCCCGAGAAGAAGGGGCGTCCCAAGGGCTTCCGTCTCCCGGTCCGCGAGGTGCGCCTGTCCGCGGGCGCGGGCTTCCTCTACCCGCTCTGCGGCGAGATGAAGACCATGCCCGGCCTCGGCAGCCGACCGGGCCTCGAGAACGTGGACATCGACGCGAAGGGCGACATCGTCGGCCTGTTCTAGCGGACGGTCCGCATGCTGCGCGCGTTCGTCTTCCTGCTGCTCGCCCCGATCCTGACGGGGTTCTGCTTCTTCGTCTGCCTGGTGGGGCTGCTGCCGGCCCCGCGCTCCGGCCGCCTCGCGCACGCGAGCGCGCGGGCGTGGGCGCGGACCATGCTCTTCGCGGCCGGCGCGCGGCTGGTCGTCACGGGCACGGAGCACCTCTCGCCGGACGAGCCCCGCGTGATCGTGGCCAACCACGCGAGCTACCTCGACATCCCCGCGGTGCTGTGGGCCTTCCCGGGCCAGCTGCGCATCATCGCGCGCCGCAGCCTGATCTGGCTGCCGTTCATCGGCTGGTACATCCTCCTCGCCGGCCACTTCTTCATCGATCGCGACGACCCGCGGCAGGCCCTCGCCCTCATGGAGCGCGCGGCCGCACGGATGCGCCGCCACCGGCTCTCCGCGCTCATCTACCCCGAGGGCACGCGCAGCCGGGACGGTCGCCTCGCGCCGCTCAAGCCGGGCGCGTTCCACCTGGCCGGGACCACCGGCGTGGCCCTCCAGCCCGCGGCGATCTTCGGCGCCCGGGAGATCCTCCCGAAGGCCCAGTGGGCCCCGCGCCGCGGCGGGGTGATCGAGGTCCGCTTCGGGCCCGCGATCCCCACGCAGGGGCAGAGCGGGGCGCCGGCCCGCCGCGCCCTGGCCGCGGCGACGCGCGCCGCCTTCCTCGCCCTCGGCGTCCCCGACGGCGCCCCCGCCGCGACCGACGGCGCCTGATCCCCCCGCCCCCCGCCGCCCCCCACCTCCTCAGCGGGATCGCACCAGGCGTCGCAGGTCGATCCGTTCGCGCTCGAGGACGTTCGCCGCGTCCGCGAGGAACCGCCGGCCGTCCTCGACGTAGCCCGCCGTGGGGCGGATCCCGGGCTGGCGCGCGCGGAACCACGCGTTCAGGCGGCCCATGAAGAGCTCGCGCGTCATCTTCGCCGCCATGGACGCGAGCCCGGCCGCGAGGTCCTCGCGGTCGCCCTTCGTCACGAACGCGATGCGGACGCTCCGACCGCCCTCGCGCATCGCGTACCGGGCCTCACCGGGCCCACAGGGCAGCGGCTCGACGCCCTGGTACGGGAACACCTCCGTGAGGTAGGGCAGGTAGTCGAGTCGCCCGCCCTCGCGGTCGAGGACCACGGAGACGTCCTCGCCGGGCAGCGCCTCGAGCACGCGCACGAGCAGCGCGATGGTCGAGAGGAACAGCACGCGCGCCTTGTTGCCCGCCACGTCGAAGGCCTCGTTGAGCTCGGCCGGCGTGATGGGCGACACCAGGAGGGCGACCGGCTCGACGCCCCGGAGCAGCCACCGCTCGCGGAAGCCCGCGGGCGCCTCCCAGGCGGGGATCCGTTCCCGCGTCGGCGCCTCGAACCAGGGGTCGGCCGCGAAGGCCTCGGCGCCCCGGTCGCCGAAGCGCTCCAGCCAGTCGGCGAGGTCGGTGGGCGCCGCACGTCCGGCCCCGACCGCCGCCGCGCACACGCCGCGACACAGCCCCTCGAGCCCGTACCGCCCCTTGACCTCCTTGCTGTCGTCGATGGCCACGGGCAGCTCCCCGCGCGGCCGACGGCCCCGGGCGCGGCATACGATCCCCTCCAGGCGATCGCGGAGGGACGTCTCCTCCTCGGGGACGCGGAAGGCGGCGGCCCCGACCACGAGGGGACCGAGCAGGGGCCCGTAGCCCGCTTCGTCGATGCCGACCCGGATCACGCGTGCACGACCTCCTGCGACGGGCGCGCATTCCAACCGAAGGGGGGCCCGTTCGGCGCCGTAGGATGCCCCCCGTGACCGCGACCGACCTGAACTCTCCCTGCCTGGCGTGCGAGATCGTCGCGGGCCGCGTCCGGCCGCCGGGCGGGGTGCTGCTCCGGGAGGACGGTCTCGTGGTCCACGGCTTCGCGGGCGAAAGCCCCGTGCGCGGGTGGGTCGTCCTGACCCCCGCACGGCACGCCCGGGGGCTCTACGACCTCACGCCCACCGAGGCGGCGCGCCTGGGCGCGATGACGGCGCGCATCCAACGCGCGCAGCGCTCCGCCCTCGGCGCCGACCACGCCTACGCGTTCGCGATCGGCGACGCGCTCCACCACGTGCACGTCCACCTCGTGCCCCGCTTCCCCGACGCCCCCGCGCACCTCCGCGGGGCGCGCGTCTTCGACGCGAAGCCGGAGGACGCGCGCCCCGAGGCCGAGATCGAGGCCGCCGCCGCGGCGCTC
>CAZJJQ010000578.1:0-3051 GCA_964546345.1 uncultured Planctomycetales bacterium | reverse complement strand
ACGCCGGCCACCGCCTCGCCGCCCTCGAGCTTGAGCGTCAACGGCCCGCCGCCCGCCCCCTCGGGCGTCATGCGGGTCCGCACGAACGCCGCGCGCCGCCCCTCGGCGCGCGCTCGCACCGCGATCGGGCCGCTCGCGAGGTCGGGGAGCGAGAAGCGCCCCGCGCCGTCGGTGACGCCCTTCGCCAGGGGCTTGGGCTCGCGGCCGAGCGACCCGAACACCTCGAGCATGTTGCCCATCATGTCCGCGACCGACTCGTACGCCGGGAACGCGGCGACCTCGGCCGCGGCGACGCCTTTGCCCTTCTCGTCCACCACGCGCCCGACGAGGACCCCTCGCGCGCCCACGATCACGTCGCCGAGGTCCTTCGTCCGGCCGCCGCGCACCTCGACGTCGGGCACGACGACGACGGGCTCGCCCTTCGCCTCGACGCGGATCTCGTACCCGCCACCCGCCGCGAGCGTGGGGAACGACGCCACCCCGGACGCGCTCGTCGTCACGCTCACGGCCACGCTCTCGCCGCCGTAGCCCGTGCCCGACACCGACACGGCGGCGCCGTCGATCGGCGTCTCGCCCACGAGCCGCACGACGCGCAGGGTGAGCCCACCGAGGCCCTTTCGCTCCGGTCGCAGCGCCGCGAGCCGCGTCTCCGCGCCGCCCATGCCGGCGCCGGGCTCCTCCGTGGCGTGGCCCGAACCCGGGGTCAGCTCGGGCGGCGCGCCCTCGCCTCCGCCCGCATCGGGCGAGCGACCGGGCCCGAAGAGAGCCCCGGGCCCTCCCAGGAGGAAGAACACGCCGGCGACGGCCGCCAGCAGCACCAGCACGAGCCCCATCGACCGTCCCGACATGTGCGACCTCCTCCGGCTCGACGACGTCCGACCCGCCTGCGCCTGCGCTCCTCTCACAGCCCGTGCCGACTCGGCCGCCCTCACCGCGACCGACGCAACCCTCGACACTGCATGAGGGTACGACCGCGCGACACCTCCGGCGCGGAATCGGGCCCGTGTCCCCTCCGAACGGGACGTTCCGGACGTACGAACGAAACGTTCGACGACGCGGCCTCCCCCGGGGTTCCCGGGCGAGGTCTCGGGGGATTCCGGGGGGCGGCGGGGGGAAGGCGGCCGGGCCCCGCGTCAGCGCGGGGCGCCGCTCGGGGTCATCGCGATGCGCAGGCGGTCCTCCCCGCCGCGCAGGTCGATCCGGACCTCGGTGAAGCCCCCCTTGCGCACCACCAGGGTGTAGCGCCCGCTGCGGAACCCCGTCCAGCGGAAGAAGCCCGCGGCGTCCGTCGCCCCGTTGCGTCGTGCCGCGGCCGGAGGCGTGCCCCCGTCCTCGACGCCGCTGAGCGTGACCCGCGCCGAGGGTATCGCGTTCCCGGAGAGGTCGGTCACGACCCCGCCGACCGCGAGCCCCGGATCGAGCGGAAGCTCGAGCACGTGCTCCCGCGCCTCGGAGGTGAGGTCGAGCTCCTTCGCCTCGCCGGGCAGGTGGTCCTGCCGACGGTTCGGGGTGAGCCGCCATCGGCCGAGGATCAGGTTGCCGACGTCGTAGCGGCCTTCGGCGTCGGTGGTCAGGGTGCGCCCGCCGCGCCCCCCGGGCTCCCCCACCGGGTCCACCTGCACCCGCGCCCCCGAGAGGGCCTCGCGCGTCGAGAGGTCGATGACGCGCCCCGACACCCGGCCGGTGGGCGCGAGGACCAGCGCGAAGGGGGGCACGGCCCCGTCGGCGAGCCGGAACGCGTTCGAGGGCACGGCCTCCGCCTCGCCGAGCGCCGCACGCACGCGGATCCACTCGTTGGGCGGGACGTCGTCGAGCAGGAACTGCCCGCTCGCCGACGTGAGCGTCTCGAGGAGACGCCCGGCGCGCCGAGCGCCCCGCACCACGCCGCCCCCGCCGACCAGCCACACGCGCGCACGCGCCGCGGGGGACCCGTCGGCGAGGGACACGGATCCGGAGACCACACCCGCCGACCAGACCTCGAGATCGAAGGTCACCTCGGGGGGCGCGTCGCGGTCGCCCGCCGCCGGGATGCGCACGAGGTCGGCGCCGTTCTTCGCGTACCAGCCGGGCGTCTCGAGGAGCGCGCGGTAGGCGCCGGCGCCGAGCCCCTTCACCTCGTAGCGCCCGTCCTCGGCGGTCGTCGCGAGGCGGACCACGGTGCCCTGCTGCGGCGCGAAGCGCAGCGTGAGGTGGGGCACCGGCTCCTTCGAGCCCTGGAGCGACACGCGGCCGCGGACGGTCGCGCCGCGCTTCAGGGCGACGTTGCGCACGACCGCGTCCTGCGTGCGCAGCCCTCCGAGGGTCCCGAGCACGGAGCCCATCTCGCGGTCCGTGGGCCACGGCGCGTAGCCGGGATCGGTCACGAGCAGCCGCTGCGGCTTGCCCCTCGGCACGACGAGATCGAAGACCCCGTCCACCGACGCGGTCCCGGTCACCGTGACGGTGAAGCCCTCCGCGGTGCCCACGGTGAGCTCGAGGACGGCGGGGACGGGCGCGCGGGTGTCTCCGTCCCACACGAGCCCCGTGAAACGCACGTCCGCGGGGAGCACCACGTCGAGCCGCGCGGTCCCCGAGATCTCGAGGCGCTTGCCGACGGCGACGCCCTCGAGCGGCACCACCTCGACGAGGTAGGAGCCGGAGGGCACGGCGTCGGCCGTGAACACCCCCACGGCGTCGGTGACGCCCTCCGCCACGGGGTGGTTGACCCCGTCCGAGAGGAGCCGTGCCCGCACCGGCAGGCCGGCGACGGCGCGACCGTCCTTCTGCACGCTCACCTCGAGCGTGGAGGCGCCGGCGAGCTGGAGCGGCGCGGCGAGCGGGTGCCCGTCCACGAGCAGGCCCCGCACCACGAGGGCGCCGTCGCGGCCCGCGCGCAGGACGAGGTCGTAGCGGCCGGCCGCGAGGTCGAGGTGGAAGCGGCCGTCGGCGCCGGTGAGCGCGGAGACCGAGGCGCCGGTGGCATCGAAGGCCTGGACGCGCACGTGCGAGGCGGGACGCCCGTCGGCGGTGAGCACCACGCCGTCGAGCCCGGGCGGGGCGGCGGGTGCGGCG
>CAZJJQ010000577.1:1202-3055 GCA_964546345.1 uncultured Planctomycetales bacterium | reverse complement strand
GTGGACTTCGAGTCCGCGATCATCGGCGAGGCCGACTCGTTTCGGAGCGGCCCATCTGCTCGGACGCAGGCGGTGGTGGCGCAGTCGCGCGCGGCCGACTCCGCGGTGGCTGACCTGCGGGCGAAGGTCTTCGCTCGTCCGGACCTAGAGGCCCGCGTGTTCGTCCTGGAGGCCGTGCGGCAGGTCAACACTACGACCGCTGCGGCGCGGACCTACGCGCTGGCGGCGCAGGAGAGCTTCGCCTTGGGGCTCTACGGCCCGTCGGTCCAGCAGCAGCTCCGCTCGCTCCCGCCTCTCGCCCAGGCGTCGCTAGTCTCCCTCCGAAGGGTAGGCCCGGCCGCCGACATCCAGGAGACCGTGCTGGCCGTGGAGGCGATGCTGTTCGCGGCCTCGCAGCTCGACGTCGCGATCCGGCAGGCGCAGCCCATCCCGGTGGAGACCCGCGTGACCCGGCAGCCGGGGCAGAGCATCTACGCCTTCATCCAGCAGCACTACGGCAAGTCGGGCAAGACCCCGGCCGAGATGCGCAACCTGGTGAGCTTGATCCTCCGCTTGAACAAGCAGGTCCGAAGACCGTCCCTCATCCCGGCGGGCACCGTTGTCATAAGGCCGGTGAGCTGATGCGCTTCTCCGATTTCCGCATGATGGCGGCTTCTTGGTGGGCCGGCATCTTCGGCCAGACCCGCATCAGCCGAGTTGGAGAGGGGGCCAGCACCACGGACACCGTGCGCATGGCCGACCCGACGGGCAACAGCCCGGAGGTGGTCATCGAGCTGACGCGCTTGGAACAATTTGGGGACGTGTGCGTGCCTATCCCCGAGGCGAACGCGATGATCTGGCGCAAGTCGGACGGCGGGGCGGTGATGAGCCTGGGCGTGCCCAACCTGCGCCCGCAGGACTGCGTGTCCGGCGACCGCGCGCTCTACTGCGGGACGGCGGGGACCGTCTTGAAGTTGTACGGCCAGAACGGACCCACCCCGGGCAAGATCGAGATGCGGAGGTCAGACGGCAGCAGCGTGGCCGTCACGTCCTTCGGCGAGGTCGTGCTCAGGGACTCCGTGGGGGGCACGGCGGTCTTGAACAACAAGACCCTCGCGGTCTCGGACCACGTGGTCGCGAAGACCGTCACCGCGGACGACGTCAGCTCCCAGCACTTCATCGGACGCGGAGCGTCGCCCACGGTGACGCCCCGCCCTGGAGTTGGGGCGGGCGGGGCCGTGCTCTACCAGGGCACCGACGCGGCGTTCATCGTGCAGCTGAGCGTCAGTTCTGGCACGCCCGGGCCGCTCGCAGAAGTGCGCTTCGCCCGCGCCTACAGCTCGGTCCCCAGCGGCCTTCCCGCGCCCGGGAACCTCACGGCCCTGGGCGCCGCACCGCCGGCCGCCGGGTCCTTCTACTGGTCGAGCATCGCCCCCGATGCCGTCGAGATCGCAACCGCCACCACGCTCCCCGACGGCCTCTACCTCCTTTCCTGCGTGGTGATTCGGTGAACCCATGGCCGACCTAGCGCTCGCCCGCAGACCGAGCGGCAAATACGACTTCGTGCTGGCGGGGGCAGACCTCGCGGTTACGTCCGACCCCTACCCGGCGATCCTGCGCCTGCTGATCCAAGATTCGTGGCTCGGCGACGACGGCGAGCGGGCGGGGGAAAGCCTCGGGGCCGTGAAGCTCGCGACCTCGCGTACTCGCGACCAGGTGCAGCGCATCGCGGAGCGGAGGCTCGGCGCCTTGATCAAGTCCGGCCAGCTCACGGCGGTCAGCGTCACCGACGTCGTGACTTCTGGCGGCCGGCTCTACGCGAGCATCAGCGTGACCGTGCCCGGCAAGCCCCCCGAGAGCATCCAGGTCCCGCT